>CALMAR010000121.1 GCA_937859855.1 uncultured Kineosporia sp. | reverse complement strand
AGAACGCCACCCCCTCCAGCGCCGACCGCAGCAGCTGCGACCGGCCGTGAGTCAGCGCGAGCCCGGTCCAGGCGCCGCGCAGGCTCGAATCCAGGTACGGCGTGCGCTCCCCGGTCAGGAACGGCTGAAAATACGGATCATGTTCCTGCACAGGGCTTTCGGCACTGACGTAGAGATCGCTCCAGGAGCAGCCGAGCAGCCGGATTACCCAGCTCAGGGCCAGCCCGGCGTTCATCGTCGCGGCCATCGCGTACCAGCCCGAGCGCTGGGCGGTTCGGAACAGGTGAGCCGGGTCCGGCTGGTCCGGCAGGCTGTCCACTGGCGTGATCAGCTGGCCGCCGGTGCCGACGGTGAGTTGCAGTTCACCTGGATGGGCCAAGCCGCAGCCCAGTCCGGAGGCGGCGCAATCGCTGGCCCCGGCCGCCACCGGCACTTCAGCGGGCAGCCCCAGCTCCTGGGCTGTGGAGGCGGACAACGATCCCGCGATCGAACAGGCCGGCACCACCGGGGCGAACAGGTCGAAGGGCAACCCGATCGCCCGGACCACCTCCCAGTCCCAGTCGTCGTCGGGGGCCGACCAGAGCAGGGTGGCCGATCCGTCCGACGGTTCGGCGGCCACCTCGCCGGTCAGCCAGAGCCGGAGCCAGTCCTTGGGCTGCAGTGCCCAGGTGGTCGCTTCCACCACGTCCGGCTCGTGCCGGGCCAGCCAGCGCAGCATCGGCCCGGCCATTCCGGGGGTCAGCGGATTGGCCAGCCGGGCCCGAGCCGGTGCTGGCAGCACCCGATAGGCCGAAAGCTCATGAGTGGCACGAGAATCTGGCCACAGCAAAGCATCCCGGACCGGTTCACCGTCGTCCCCGGTCATCACCACGCCATGCATCTGGCCCGACAACCCGATCGCGGTCACCGGTTCGCTCAACCCGGCCTCCAGTTCCCGGACGCCGTCGATCACCGCCTGCCGCCATCGCCGGGGATCGGTCTGGGCCCAGCCCGGCTGCGGGGACTCCACCGGGTAATCGCGCCGGGTCAGTCCGAGCACGCGCCCGGCCGCGTCGACAGCAGCGATCTTGACCGAGCTGGTGCCCAGATCGATTCCGGCGAAGACCACGCTCGGCTCCCTTCCGCTCTTCCAAACCGCTGACCGGGTGTGTGTACGGTAGATCGTGCAGCGGAGCGGAGGCGGACGGCGATGCTGACCGCCGAACTGATCAGCGCGGCGGGCGCTGACGTGTCATCGGATTCCAGCCTGCGCCGGTTCCTGCTCGGCCTGCCCGGAGTGGACGCCGTGGGGCTAGATGCCCGGGCCGCCGCCCTGGCCACCCGTTCGATCAAGGCCGGGGCCAAGGCCTGGGCCATCGACACCGCGATCAGCATGATCGACCTGACCACGCTGGAGGGCGCGGACTCGCCAGGCAAGGTTGCCGCGCTCTGCGCCAAGGCTCGCCGGCCCGATCCGGGCGATCCGGCCTGCCCAGCGGTGGCCGCCGTGTGTGTCTACGGTGACCTGGTGCCGGTGGCCGTGCAGGCCCTGGCCGCCAGCGGAATCGGGGTCGCGGCGGTCGTCACCGCCTTTCCGAGCGGCCGGGCCAGCCTGCGGGTCAAGCTGGCCGACACCCAGGACGCCGTAGCGGCCGGGGCCAGCGAGATCGACATGGTGATCGATCGCGGTGCCTTCCTGGCCGGGCGGTACCTGCAGGTGTACGAGGAGATCGTGGCCGTCCGGCAGGCCTGTGAGCGGGCCGGCCAGCGGGCCCGCCTGAAGGTGATCCTGGAGACCGGCGAGCTGGTCAGTTACGACAATGTCCGCCGGGCCAGTTGGCTGGCCATGCTGGCCGGGGCCGACTTCATCAAGACCAGCACCGGTAAGGTCTCGCCCGCGGCCACCCTGCCGGTGGTCACGCTGATGCTGGAGGCGGTCCGGGACTTGCGGCGGGTCACCGGCGTCCAGATCGGGGTCAAGCCGGCCGGCGGCATCCGGGCCAGCAAGGACGCGCTCAGATTGCTGGTAGCGGTGAACGAGGTGGCCGGAGACGACTGGCTGGATCCGGCGTGGTTCAGGATCGGTGCCTCGTCGCTGCTCAATGATCTGCTGATGCAGCGGCACAAACAGCGAACCGGCCGCTATGACGGTTCCGACGACGTGACCATGGACTGAGGTTTCCGGCAATGGCCGCCTTCGAGTACGCCCCCGCGCCCGAGTCCCGGGCGATCGCCGATCTGCGGCCCAGCTACGGGCTCTTCATCGACGGCGACTTCGCCGTCCCGGCCAGCGGCACCTGGTTCAAGACGATCAGCCCGGCCACCGAGGAGGTGCTGGCCGAGGTCGCTGAAGCCGGCCCCCAGGACGTCGATCGCGCGGTCACCGCGGCCCGCCGGGCCTACGACGGCACCTGGTCCCGGCTGACCGGTGCGCAGCGGGGCAAGTACCTGTTCCGGATCGCCCGTCTGCTGCAGGAGCGTTCCCGCGAGCTCGCGGTGGCCGAGACCCTGGACAACGGCAAGCCGGTCAAGGAGAGCCGGGACATCGACGTCCCGCTGGCCGCGGCCTGGTTCTTCTACTACGCCGGCTGGGCAGACAAGCTGGAGTACGCCGGGCTAGGGGCGGATCCCCGGCCGATCGGGGTGGCCGGGCAGGTGATTCCGTGGAACTTCCCGCTGCTGATGCTGGCTTGGAAGATCGCCCCGGCCCTGGCCTGCGGCAACACCGTGGTGCTGAAACCGGCTGAGACCACGCCGATCACGGCCCTGCTCTTCGCCGAGATCTGCCAGCAGGCCGACCTGCCCCCGGGGGTGGTCAACATCGTCACCGGCCCCGGTTCGACCGGGGCCGCGCTGGTGGCGCATCCCGGCGTGGACAAGGTGGCGTTCACCGGGTCGACCACGGTGGGCAAGCAGATCGCCCGCAACCTGGCTGGAACCCGCACCCCCATCACCCTGGAGCTGGGCGGCAAGGGCGCGAACATCGTGTACGAGGACGCCCCGATCGACCAGGCGATCGAGGGCATCGTGAACGGCATCTTCTTCAACCAGGGCCAGGTGTGCTGCGCCGGTTCACGGCTGCTGGTGGCCGAGCCGATCGCCGGTGAGGTGGTGGAGCGGCTGAAGAGCCGGTTGGCCACCCTGCGGGTCGGTGACCCGCTGGACAAGAACACCGACGTCGGGGCGATCAACTCGGCCGCGCAGCTGGCGAGGATCACCGAGCTGTCGGCCGCGGGCGAGGCCGAGGGCGCGCAGCGCTGGTCTGCGCCCTGTGAGCTGCCCAGCGCCGGATTCTGGTTCGCGCCAACCCTGTTCACCGAGGTCTCCAACAGCCACCGGATCGCGCAGGAGGAGGTCTTCGGCCCGGTGCTGTCGGTGCTGACCTTCCGCACTCCGGACGAGGCGGTGGCCAAGGCCAACAACACTCCTTACGGACTCTCGGCCGGGATCTGGAGTGAGAAGGGTTCCCGGATCCTCTGGACCGCCGACCGGCTGCGAGCCGGGGTGGTCTGGGCCAACACGTTCAACCGGTTCGACCCGGCCTCGCCGTTCGGTGGCTATCAGGAATCCGGGTACGGCCGGGAAGGGGGCCGTCACGGGCTGGAGGCCTACTGTGCCGGCTGACGTCCCGGCGGCCCGGATCGCCGTCCGCAAGACCTACAAGCTGTACATCGGCGGCGGATTTCCCCGCAGCGAATCCGGGCGCAGCTACCAGATCACCGATGCCGCTGGGGTTTTCGCCGCCAACCCCGCCCAGGCCTCCGGTAAGGACGTCCGGGACGCCGTCCAGGCCGCCCGGGCCGCCTTCTCCGGCTGGTCCGGTGCCACCGCCTACAACCGGGGCCAGGTGCTCTACCGGATCGCCGAGGTGATGGAGGGCCGTCACGCCCAGTTCGCCGACGAAGTCACCGCTGGAGAAGGACTTTCGCGCGCTGCGGCCGAGCGGGTGGTGAATGCCGCGATCGACCGCTTCGTCTGGTACGCCGGCTGGACCGACAAGCTTGCCCAGGTTCTCGGCACCGCGAACCCGGTGGCTGGGCCGTACTTCAACCTCAGCGCGCCCGAACCCACCGGCGTGGCAGGCGTTCTGGCCCCGCAGCGGTCATCGCTGCTCGGCCTGGTCAGTGTGATCGCCCCGGTGATCGCCGGCGGCAACACGGCGGTGGTGATCGCCAGCCAGCACCGGCCGCTGCCCGCGATCACCCTGGCCGAGGTGATGGCCACCTCGGACCTGCCGGGCGGGGTGGTGAACCTGCTGACCGGCTTCACGGCCGAACTGGCCCGGCCGCTGGCCGCGCACCGGGACGTGAACGCGCTGGATCTGACCGGCGCCGCGGATGCCAACGGCCTGGACTGGGCGGCGCTCGAGGCCGAGGCCGCGGACAACCTGAAGCGGGTCCTCCGCCCGGCCGGGCGCGGGGCTTCCGCGCAGGAACCGGACTTCGAGCCGGTTCCGCCGCTGACCCGGATGCGGGCCTTCCTGGAGATCAAGACGGTCTGGCACCCACGAGGTAGGTGATCTCGCTGAAGGCAGTGGGTTGTCTTGCGCTTCTGAAATCATGCGGCCCGGCCAATCGTGGCGGCTGGTCCAGGCCATCGGTGGACCGGGCCATCATCCGATGCCGAACAGCTGCTGGAGCACCGACGTGATCATCCACTCCTCGATCTCCTCGCGGCTCCACTTCAGGTCTCGCGCCAGCTGGGCGTAGAGCTGGGGCCCGGTGAGCAGGAGGAGGACGTCGCGAGCATGATGAGGGGTGATCTCGGGTCGCAGCGCGTGCTTCGCGGTCAGCGTCCGTACCAGGACCTCATAGCCGTCGCGCCGCAGCCCTTCGTTGAACTCGTAGCCCTCCCTTGCCGTTTCGTCTCCCAGCACCATCCAGACCAGGGGAGAGGCCCGCACCAGGAGATCCATGGATCCACTCACCAGGGTCCGCACCGCGGGGACGACGTCGGGCTCATTCTCCACGGCGCGCCACCACCAGGTCAGATGCGGTGGCAGTCTCTCCGGCCCCAGGACCACGTGCTCATAGACGGCTTGGAGGAGGTCGCTCTTGGTGTGGAAGGTGAAGTAGACAGTCTGCACGGCCACGCCTGCCTGGGAGGCGACCGCGTCCATGGTGGTGCCGGAATAGCCGCGCTCCAGGAAGGCCGCAAGGGCAGCCTCCACGATCCTGAGCCGGGTCGCCTGCGCCTTTTCCCGGCGGCTCTGATTGCCGGAGACGCCCTTGACACCACTCACGATCCACTACTCTACTAATGCCCTCACTGGTGGATTCACTAGTTGCGTCACGAATTCGCTGAACCGACATGAAGGGGAGCTCATCATGGAGGTCACCCTGCTGCGCCGCTGCGGACTCGCTGCGATCGCCGGGGCCGCACTGGCCATCCTGGGCAACGCGTTCCTCTTCGTCGTCAACCCCGCCGTCCCCGATGACCGGCTCAGCTATCCACTCTCACCGCAGGCCTACATCCCCATGCAAGTCTTCTTCGCCCTCACCCAAGCGCTGATGGCGGCCGGAATCGTGGGTCTGGTCTGTTCCGGCGTCGTCCGGTCCAGCCGGGCGGCCCGCATCCTGGGCGGCCTCGCCGTGCTCGGGATGTTCCTGACCGTGCCGGGTGAGCTGGTGCTGATCCTGGTCCGCCGAGCGGCCGCCGCCGCCAGCTCGACCGGCGCCGCCAGCAGCGTCTTCGGCCTGGGTGCCCTACTGGCCGACATCGGCCTCGCGGGGATCGGCGTGATGGCGCTGCGCCAGCACCGATGGCCGCGACCATGGGCGGCCCTGCCCCTGGTTCTGGCTGCCTTTCAACTGCTCGTGGTCACGCCGGTCTCCTTCGCATTCGGCTTCGCCGGCGTCGCCTCCAACCTGGCCATCGGCATCGCTGACATCCTCACCGCCCTGATCGGCGTGGCGGTGATCCGCCTGTCCGCGCCGGCGGCCCAGGTGTCGCCCACTGGAGCACGGCCAGTCGACGCTTAGAAGTCGGCGAATGGAAACTGCCGAGTCCGCTGGCCCGCTGTCCGAAGCACCACCGTGCCGTCCCGGCGTCGACCGACTAGGCCGTATAAGGGGTGGGAAGATTCGCCGCGCCGCACGCAGGTGTAGAACCATGTGGAACCCAAGGGTCGTTGACCCCGTTGCGTCCGGCGCGGCGCGACAGCCGTCGATCGGGTGAATAATCCGGTGGTTGAACACCGGCTTCTTCGCCCGGAGAGACCGGGCCCCGCGCGGAACAGGAACGCGAATGACTGACAGCCTCCCGGCGCCGCAGGTGGTCGCCGTCATCCCGGCCCGGGGCGGTTCGGTCGGCGTGCCGGGCAAGAACCTGCGCCCGATCGCGGGCCGGTCACTGATCACCCGGGCGGTTGACGCCTGCACTGCCGCCGGGCTGATCGATCAGGTCGTGGTCAGCTCGGACAGCGCGGAAATCCTGGACGAGGGTGAGCGGGCCGGGGCGCGGCCGATCCAGCGCCCGGCCGAGCTCTCCGGCAGCACCGCGTCGTCCGAATCGGCGGTCTTCCACGCGCTGGACGCCTTGGAACAACAGGACGGCGTGGTGCCTGAGGTGGTGCTGCTGGTGCAGTGCACCAGCCCGTTCATCCGGCCGCCGGATCTGGACGCCGCGGTCAGTCTGGTGCTGGCCGGCCAGGCCGATGTCGCCTTCTCGGTGGCCAGCAACCACGCCTTCCTCTGGCGATTCGGGCCGGACGGTGGCCTGAAGGGGGTGAACCACGACGAGGCCCGGCCGCGAGCCCGCCGGCAGGACCTGGCCCCCGAGTTCCGGGAAACCGGCGCGTTCTACGTGATGCGAACCGCCGGGCTGCGACAGGCGGGACGCCGGTTCTTCGGCCGGATCGCCCCTCAGCTGACGCCGGACGAGATGGCCCTGGAGATCGACAGCCTCGACGACCTGACCCAGGCCCAGATGGTGGCCCAGCTGCTGGCCGCCCGCTCCGACGCCAGCGCGGTGACCGAAGTCGACGTGGACGCCATGGTGATGGACTTCGACGGCGTGCACACCGACGACCGGCTCTACCTGGATCAGAACGGGGTGGAGAGTGTCCGGGTCAGCCGCGAGGACGGGATGGGTGTGTCGCTGGCCCGCAAGGCCGGGATCAGGTTGCTGATCCTGTCCACCGAGACCAATCCGGTGGTCAGCGCCCGGGCCGCGAAGCTGCAGGTCCCGGCCATTCAGGGGCAGGCTGACAAGGGCCAGGCGCTGAAGGAGTGGATCGCCCGGGAGGGCCTGGACGCCAGCCGGGTCGCCTACCTCGGCAACGACGTGAACGACCTGGGCTGCCTGTGGATGGTGGGCTGGCCGGTAGTCGTGGCCGGAGCCCATCCGCAGGTGCGAGCGGCGGCCCGGCTGGAGCTGAAGCATCCCGGCGGAGCGGGAGCGGTCCGCGAGCTGTGCGAGCTGGTGCTGGCGGCCCTCAGCAGCCGCGAGGACGCCGTCCTGGCCGTCCAGGAGATCGAAGCCGGACGTTGACCAGTCCGGCTGATGGGCTCTGGCCGGACGGCGCCGTGACAACGATGACACTGTGAGCTTCCCCTCCTCTGCCTGGCCCTGATCTCCGGCCGGCCGGGGCCACGCCGCATCACTGACCACCACGGTGTAACCCTTCTCACACAACACAACTCGGCGGCCGAGCCGATCGGAACAATGACGGAACCGGGCCGGTTACCTTGTCTCTATGGACGTCACGTTCGATGCCCCCATTGATGATCAGCTCACTCTCAACGAGGTGCCTCAGCCTCGCACCGTGGACCCGGAGCCCGGTTCGGCCAGCGCCGAGCTGACTGAAGTGACTGAGGTCGCGGGCCAGCTGGACGCCGAGAACGGCGCCTCCGGCCTCGCCCTGTCCCAGGTCGGCCCGCGGCTGCGCCAGCTGCGTCAGGAGCGGGCCGGCACCCTGGCCGGGCTGGCTCGGGCCACCGGTATCTCGATCAGCACGCTGTCCCGGCTGGAGTCCGGCCAGCGCCGGCCCAGTCTCGAACTACTGTTACCGATCACCCGGGCCTACCAGGTTCCGCTGGACGACCTGGTCGCCGACGTCGAAGTAGGTGACCCGCGGGTCATCATCGAGCCGAACCGGCGCGGTGACCTGGTCGTCCAGCCGCTGAGCCGCCGCCCGAGCGGCGCGCAGGCCTACCGGATGAGCGTTCCGCATACGCTGGCCACCCCGCAGCTGCAGGCCCATGACGGCTACGAGTGGGTATACGTGCTGAACGGCCGGTTGCGGCTGGTGCTGGGTGATCAGGACACAGTGCTGGAGTTGGGGGAGGCAGCCGAGTTCGACACCCGGCTCCCGCACTGGTTCGGCAGCACCGGTGAGGATGCGGTCGAATTCCTGTCTCTGCTCGGGCCGCAGGGCGAAAGGATCCACCTGCAGAGCCGGGCCCGCCGCGACCAGCGGTCGGCCTGAGAGCGGGTCAGCTGGCTTGGACGAGGGCGAAACGTACGCATACCACCGCCGTTTCGTCGTTCACCGGCACTCCGAGTCGCTGCCAGAAGGCTCGATGGGCGGAGGCCCAATCGGCGTAGCCAGTGAAGCCCTCGCCCTCCGCCTGGGCGAACTCGTCGCTCACCTGAGCGAACGGCACCACGTCGACTGCCGTGATCTCGATCAGCGCGGCTCGGTGACCGTCGTCGTCGAGCACGACCAGCCGCTCGCCGACGTGTTCGAGATCCTCGCTCTCCGGCTCGTAGTCCAGCTCGGCCAGCCCGGCGGTGGCCCGCTTGCCACCGTGAATCACCGCATCAGTCAGCTCTTTTCGCATTCGTCCGGGCGTTCCGAACGCCACCGTGCGCAGTCCACCCACTCGTGGCCAGGTCACCGGGCGCCTCCCTGCTCATGCACTGGCTCGGGCACTGATTCATCGGGCGGTCCGCTTCCCGGGTCATCGCTGTGGCCCGGGTGCCCGCAATGATCCGGCGATGCCGGCACATCCAGGGCTGGATTGCGATCGAAGAAGCCGAACGGCTTGAGCCAGAACGACACCACATCGACCGGCATCACCGGCCAGTCCTCGGGCCGGGTGACGTGATGGATGCCGAACACATACCAGAGCACCACGTCCGTGTCCTCGAGTGACCGGTCAGCGGCGGTCCAGGCCGGAAGCCCGCGGTCCTCGGCCGACAGGTTCGGAAAGTCACCGCAGGGCCAGCGCTGCGAACGTTCGTAGCGGGTGACCCAGAGGGTGTGACCGATCGCGGCGGCCCGCTGGAGCACCGGCGCCCGCGGGTCGAGCATGGGCGGAATGCTGGCTCCCGGCACCAGCTTGTATCCCGGCGATGTGCCCAGTCCGTTGAGGGCGGAGTCGTTGATCACCTTCCAGCTTCGCTGGCTGGCCCAGTCGTGGTCCCGGATGGCACTCAATTCATTGCGCAGCGGGAGATTTCGCGCCACCAGGGCCAGGCCGTGAGGGTTGCCCGGGCCAATCGGCAGCGCCTCGGTGTGGCTCTCGTAGACCGTGTTGTGCTCACCGTCGATGTCGAGGTCGAGCCGGGCGACGATGAAGTGCTGATGGAACGGCGCGTAGGTCTGATGGTCGACCACCGTGCCGTAGGCCGGTGGCTCGCCGCCGAACCGGCTGGTCACCATGATGCCGGTGGCCCGCACCTCGCATTCGATCGAGCCGTCCTGGTAGAACCGCCAGTAGACCAGATATTCGTAGTTCGCCACCGTGGCGTGGAAGGACACCACCAAGCGGCGCATCCGGCGCACCTGTGCGCCAGCCACAGCGTCCACGTGCTTCCACAGGACGGCGTTGTCCTCCTCGTGTACGCAGATTGCGTTCGGAATCGCGTATGGCTCGCCGTGGGAATCGTGCAGAACAGCGTCCAGATAGCGGATCTCACCCAGGCAGTCACAGCCCAGTTCCAGGGACGTGGTCATGAAGCCCAAACCCCACTCGCCGACGTCGAAAGCGGTGCGCCGGTAGTGGTCCGGGCTCGGGTCGCGGTAGGGCACCACCATTTCGGAGAAGGAGAGCCGGTGGGCGATCGATCGGAGCCGGTCGCCGTCGCGATACCCGACCTGATGCAGCACCAGGGCCTCGCGGTAGTTGAAGCCCAGCCGCATCTCCCAGTTCTGCCAACGCAGGGCGTTGCCATCGAGATCGAACGAAACTCCTTCCGGTTGAACGATGTCCAGTGGCTGGAGGGCTCGCGGGGTCAGACCCGGGACCAATCCTGGCTCGTACTCGCCCATCGCCGGATGAGACACGGTGACCTCGTCCCGGGTCGTCGGTGGCGGCCCGCCGTCCTCGATCTCCAGGACCTCCATCCGGTTCAGATCGACGATGGGGTGCAGGTTCCCGACCGGATTGGCATAGGGATTACCCCCGGGGCTGCTGCGGAACCAGACGTCACCCCAGCCCACTCGCCGCCCGGCATACTGTTCCGGCACCAGAGCCGCGCCGTAGGCCCAGGTGTCCACCAGCACCAGGGACAGATCGGTGATTCCCCGGGCCGCCAGCGCGTCCACCAGCCGCTGATCCGATCGCACCAGCTCATCGCACTCGTGCCACTCGTCCACGGTCATGTTGGGGAACTGGCCGGGCAGTTCCTCCCAGCCGGTGATCTCAGCCGAACTGAGCGAGACCGTGGCCCGGTACGCATTGCCATCAGCGCGGTTCCAGACCACGGCCTGAGCGGATCGATCGGCTGGAATCCCGGGCCGGTAGGCCCACAGAGCCGGCTTGTCCGGCTCCAGCAGCTCGATGCTGGCGTAACGCCAGCCCGGCCCCACCTGGCGCTTCGCCTCAAGCAGGCTGGTGACCTGGCGGATCTCATCGCTGCTGAGGGGATCGAGGGGATGCGAGCTCATCAGCTGGCCGGGCTCTGAGTGGACGCGTCGCCCGGATCCTGGTGATGGGGGGAGGGATTGATCTCCACGCTGCGGCGATACAGGAAGCTGCCCGCCGACCCGGCCTGAGTGGCGATGATGGTGATCGCGACGACCTGCATCAGTACGTCGAGAACGCGCCCGGCGGGGGTGACCGGGTTCTTCAGCTGGGAGGAGACAGTGAGCAGCTGGGTGGTGGTCCAGAACAACGCGTCGCCGTAATTGAAGATCTCGCTGTCCGCGCGACCTTTTTCGAAGAGCAGAGCCAGCACGCTGAAAATGACATCCAGGAAGATCGTGCCCGACCAGATCAGCACCAGCCGATCGCGAAAATGCTCATGATTCGGCGTGGCGCCGTGCACGATGTCCCGGATGCTGGTTCGCAGCGTCCGCATCGGGCGTAGTGGCTGACCTTGGCTGGCCATCGCGTCAGCCGGCCACGGCCGGGCGCCCAGTGAAGTCCAGGATCTCCCGCCAGGCCTGATCGCAGTAATCCGGCCACCGCTCGAACGACTGGTCGAAGAATGACTGCGGAGCATCCTCGAAAACCTGCTTGCGATAGGGCGTTCCAGCCTCGTCCAGGCGTTCGATGAATTTGTCGACCTCGGCCAGCGGGGTGCTGGTGTCCGCGCCGGCGATCAGCAGCAGCATCGGCAGGTAGAGATCGTCGGTGACGTCGGCCAGCAGCGATGGGTCGCCGTAGAAGCCGATCACGCCGCTCAGGCCCAGGCTGGAGGCGGCCAGCCGCCACGATTGGCTGGCGCCGAAAGAAAAGCCCACAGTGAAGATCTCGCCCCGGGCGTAGCCGCGCAAGTGGGTGATCGCCGCCTGCACGTCGAGTTGCACCTGACCCGGCCGTACCTCCGCCACGTGCGGCAGACCATCGGAGCTCGGGCCGCGATCATCGGTGTCGGCCGTCCGGGAGAAGTAGTCGATGGCCACCGCATGGAAACCGGCTTCGGCGAACCGCTGAGTCAGCGCCTTGTAGTACGGATGCAGCCCGCGGACGTCCGGCAGGATGATCACATTGCGGCCGTTGGGATTGGCCGGTTCGGCCTGACTGGCCGGCACCCTGGCCCCATCGCTCGAAGTCAGGGTGAGGTCCGAGTGCGAGGCCACCTGACCGGCTCGGGGCGGAGCCGGCGGCGGGCTGTCCGGCGTGAGGCACATGTGCTGGACGCTACTACCGCGGCCGGGGCGTTGCCCCTGAAGCGGGGCTGTCACTGACCGCTCATCCGGCCGGCGCGGCCGTGCTGGTGATGAACCGGGCGGTACAGTGCGGCGGTGCGCTGGGGAGTGATGGGAACGGGTGGGATCGCCGCCACGTTCGC
>CALMAR010000120.1:422-5053 GCA_937859855.1 uncultured Kineosporia sp. | reverse complement strand
GCCCCGGCCCTTGCCCTTCTTGCCCGGGCCGGCCATCCCGGGCATCGGTGGCATGCCCGGCATGCCGGGGAAGCCACCGCCACGGCGCATCTGCCGCATCATCTTCTGCGCTTCGGTGAACCGCTCCACCAGCTGGTTGACGTCGCTGACCTGGACGCCGGCTCCGCGGGCGATCCGGCTGCGCCGGGAGCCGTTCAGGATTCGCGGTGCCCGGCGTTCGCCCGGGGTCATTGATTGGATGATCGCCTCGATCCGGTTCATCTCCCGGTCGTCGAAGTTCTCCAGCTGTTCGCGAATCTCACCCATGCCGGGCAGCATGCCCAGCATTTTCTTCAGCGAGCCCATGTTCTTCAGGGCGGCCATCTGGGCCAGGAAGTCTTCGAGGGTGAAGTCTTCTCCGGCAGTGAGTTTGGCTGCGGTCTTGGCCGCTTCCTCAGCATCGAATGCCTTTTCCGCCTGCTCGATCAGGGTCAGCACGTCGCCCATGTCGAGGATGCGGGAGGCCATCCGGTCGGGGTGGAAGAGTTCGAACTCGTCCAGCTTCTCGCCGGTGGAGGCGAACATCACCGGCCGGCCGGTGACGCCGACGACGGACAGCGCCGCGCCGCCGCGGGTGTCGCCGTCCAGTTTGGAGAGCACCACGCCGGAGAAACCGACTCCGTCCAGGAAGGCCTGGGCGGTGTTGACGGCGTCCTGGCCGATCATCGCGTCGAGGACGAACAGGATGTCGTCGGGGTGGGTGGCGTCGCGGATGTCGGCCGCCTGCTGCATCAGCACACTGTCGACGCCGAGACGGCCCGCGGTGTCGACGATCACGATGTCGTGGTGTTTCTCCTGCGCGTAGCGGACGGCCTCCCGGGCAACCTGCACCGGATCGCCGACGGTGACGCCGTCGACACCACCGGCCGCCACCCCAGGGTGCGGCGCGAACACCGGAACGCCGGCCCGTTCTCCCACCACCTTGAGCTGGGTGACGGCGTTGGGCCGCTGGAGGTCACAGGCGGCCAGAAGCGGGGTGTGGCCCTGCTCGCGCAGCCAGAGCCCGAGCTTGCCGGCCAACGTGGTCTTCCCCGCACCCTGCAATCCGGCCAGCATGATCACAGTAGGCGGGGTCTTGGCGAACCGCAGCCGCCGGGTCTCGCCACCGAGGACGCCGATGAGCTCGTCGTTGACGATCTTCACGACCTGCTGGCCGGGATTCAATGCCTGGCTGACTTCAGCGCTGAGTGCGCGCTCCCGGATCCGGGCGGTGAACTGCCGGACCACGCTGACCGCGACGTCCGCATCCAGCAGGGCGCGCCGGATCTCCCGGATGGTGGCATCGACATCGGCCTCGGACAGCCGCCCCTTGCCGCGCAGCGACTTGAAGGTGGCGGTCAGGCGGTCGGAGAGGGTGGCGAACACGTCTCTAGCCTACGGCGTCCCCTTCTTGTTCTCCTCGGCTCGTCAGGTCAGCTCGCGGCCAGCCTGGACGCAGCGCGCTCGAACTGCGCGCCGGGTGGGTCACGCTCCCAGGGTTGACCAGCCTCCGTCGGAAGCGATGGTCTGGCCGGTGATCCAATCGGCTTGGTCGCTGGCCAGCCAGCCCACCAGGCGGGCAGCGTCCTGAGGCGTGCTGGCTCTTGCGCCGGGGTTGCGTTCGGCCACGGCCTGCCAGACCTTCGCGTCGCCATAGCCGGTGTCGTTCGGTCCGGGGTTGACGCAGTTGACCGTGATACCGCGCGGCATCAGGTGCGCGGCCAGGCTTCCCGTGAGTTCGTGCAGCGCGGCCTTCGAGGCGATGTACGGCAACTCGCCGGGCATCGCACCGTGATACTGACCGGAGGTGAACAGCACCACCCGGCCTCCGATTCGTCCGTCGTGAAAGCCGGCGAAGGCCTTGATCAGCAGCAGCGTCGCTCGGGTGTTGATGGCGTAGGTGCGATCGATCTCGGTGGCCGTCAACTCTTCGAGAGACATCCGGGTGCTGCGGGCATGGTTCGCGACGACGATGTCGAGCCGGCCAAAAGCTCTTCGTGCGGCGGCGACCAGCTGGGCCGGAGCGTCCGCATCGGCCAGGTCAGCACTGATGTGCTCGATCTTCGCTCCGCCTGCGCGCAAATCCTCCAGCAGCCCGGTCACCTGATCGTCGTCGTAGCCGCGCTCGACGTCGTGGGCCGCCCAGGAGTGCACCAGCACGGCGGCTCCATCCGCGACAAGCCGGCGCACGATTGCCGCTCCGATCGCGATCCGGCGACTCGCTCCGGTGACCAGGGCCACCCGGCCGGTCAGAGGCTTGCCGGCTGAACTGGTCGTCATGCGACTCCTTGGGTGGCTGACGTGGCGACTGCTGGGCTGGCCGGAATGGTGACCACTCCTGAGGTCACGGCCAGAGATTGTGGCGGAGCCCTCAGTCAGAACGGAATCACTCTGGAAGACGGCGAGCCGTTGGCGGCTTCCGGCAGAGTACCGGCGTCCACCAGCACCGATACCGTCTCGGCCACCCGGGGCGGTGACAGCCGCCCCCCGCCTGGCTCGCAGACGTACAGGATGTCCACCGCCTGCCCAGCATGGGTGGCCACGTGCGCCGAACGCAGATCCACTCCGACACCGGCCAGCGCCGCCCCGATCGCATGCATCAGCCCGGGCCGGTCGGCGGCCCGCACCTCCAGCACGGTCGCCTCAGCCGAAGCACCGGGCAGCAGCACCACCCGGGGCCGGGCCGGAGCACCGCTCGGAGCCCGGTAGCCCGCGTCCCGGCGGGCCAGCGGCTCCAGCACCGCCGAGTCACCCGCCTCCAGCCGCCGCAGCGACGTCTCCAGTGTGGCCGGGGCCGGCGGATCCCCCGCTCCGGAATCCACCCACCAGGTATCGACCGCGATGTCCCCGGCCGCAGATGTCACCGTCCGCACCAGGGCCGACTTGGCGGTCAGCCGGAAACTGGCCAGCACGCCAGCGATATCGGCCAGCAGGCCCTTGCGGTCCTTGGCCACCACCGTCACCACGTGCAGCTCGTCCATCGCCGCCACCGCGACGTGCGGGCGATCGTCGGCGATCACCTTTCGGACCAGTTCGTCCTCACCCGGAGCGATCGGGGCCGGCCCTGGTGGTTCCTCCCCGCGCAACGCCGTCCGGGCCCGCTCGGTCAGATCGTCGACCAGCCGCTCACGCCACCGGGTCCAGGCCACCGGCCCGACCGACCGGGCGTCGGCCTCGGTCAGCGCCCGCAGCATCTCCAGATTGGAAAGACGGCCGCCGACCGCAGTGACCAGGTCGTCGACGGTGCGAGGATCGTCCGGGTCACGCCGGGTGGCCAGCTCGATCAGGGTCAGGTGTTCGCGCACCAGCCGCTCGATCACCTCGGCGTCCTGCGGGTTCAGCCCGATCCGGCGGGCCACCTTCGCCGCCAGGGGCGCCCCAGTGACCGAATGATCCAGTGCTCCAGGCAGTTTGCCCAGGTCGTGCACCAGCGCGACCAGGACCAGCAGATCGGGGCGGGCCACGTCGCGCAGCGCGTTCTGAATCTCGGCCACCGCCTCAACCTGATGCCGGTCGACCGTGTGCCGGTGAACCGCATTGCGCTGCGGGCGGTTTCGCACCCCGGCCCACTCCGGAATCCAGCGCACGATCAACCCGGCCCGGTCCAGCGACTCCCAGACGGTAGCCAGCATCGGCCCTCCGGCCAACATGGCGACGAACGCTTCCCGGGCGGCCGCGGGCCAGGGATCAGGCAGCGGCGGGCAGTCGTGGGCCAAGTGCTCCACCGTGACCGGCGACAACGGCAGACCGGCCCGCACCGCGGTGGCCGCCGCGCGCAACGGCAGCACCGGATCCTCGGCCGCCCGGACCCCGGCCCCCAGCACCACCTCACCGTCGTGTTCGACCAGGCCATGGCCGAGCGGACGGAGCCTCGGCCGGCGGGGACCAGGCCGCAGGCGGCGCACCGGGAGCGATTGCCGGGCCCGGCGAACCGTGACATCGACGGCGTAGGCGATGGTCCGGGCCGCTTCGGAGACCTTGGCCAGCAACTCGTCCCGATCGGTCAGCCCGCAGGCCACCGCCACCGCATCCTGCTCACTCAGCAGCAGGCGGTCACCGCTGCGCCCGGTCACCGCCTGCAGCGCATCCCGGACATCGAGCAGGGCATAGTGCGAATCATCGACTTCACCTCCGTGCGGGCTGTCAGTGGCCCAGCTGGCCACCAGCGCGCGCAGAACGGTGACGTCGCGCAGGCCGCCGCGCGACTCCTTGAGGTCGGGTTCGAGCAGATGCGCTGCCTCGCCGTATCTTTCGGCCCGTTCAGCCAGCGACTCGAACACCTGCGGCAGCCGCCGCCGGATCCCGCTGCGCCAGTCACTGAGCAGCGAGGTGCGGGTCCGCACCACCAGCGAGGGGTCGCCCGCGATCACCCGCAGATCGAGCAGCCCGACCGCAGCGGACAGGTCGCCCGCGGCCACCTCGCGGCACTGGGTCGGCGTCCGAACGGAATGGTCCAGCCGCAATCCGGCGTCCCACAACGGATACCAGAGCCGCTGGGCCAAGGCCCGGACCTCCTCACTGGCCAGGGTCCGCCCATCGTGCAGCAGCACCAGGTCCAGGTCGCTGGCCGGTCCAGCATCTCCGCGAGCCACGCTGCCGACCGCGGCCAGCGA
>CALMAR010000120.1:0-412 GCA_937859855.1 uncultured Kineosporia sp. | reverse complement strand
CGCCCCCCCCGCCCCCCCCCGTGGCCCCCCGGGCGGTCCCGCCGCCCGCTCGGCTCGACCGGGGCCATCGCAGCCTGCCAGGCCCGCTGCAGGGTCCTCTCCACCAGTCCGTTCAGCGCGCGGCGGCGATCAGCCCCGGAGCCGGACGAGCGGACCGCGAGCACGATCCGATCCTTGCGCAGTTCCCGGGCCGCGACGAGGGCCGCCCGGGCAAGTTCTTCGGCGGTCTCATCGTCCGAAGCGCCGGGTGGATTCGAGCGGTCGCTGACCACTGATGCGCCTGCTTCCCGCCCGGCTCAGGTGAACACCCGGACCAACAGGCACGTCGTCCGGGCCTGCGAATGTGCACGGCCGCCGAATGGCGTCGCCCCCGCGGGGCGCCCCACCCCCCCCCCCCCGCCCCCCCCCCAGC
>CALMAR010000119.1 GCA_937859855.1 uncultured Kineosporia sp. | reverse complement strand
AGCCTGCGCCATCCCGGCCAGCGCCGTCCCAGCCCGGCCCCCCGCCCCGGATGCCGGCGGCGTGGGAGGTGCCGATCGTCGCACCGCCGGTAGCCGGGCAACCAGCTCGCTCCCAGCCGTCCGCTGCGGATCAGCGCCCGGTTCCGGTGCCCGAACGCGAGCCGGTCACCGAATCCGGGCTGGAACAGCCGGAGGCTGGAACCGGGCAGGCGACTGAACGGACCATCACCGAACGCACCATCACCGAGCGGATCGCCACCGAACGCACCCTGACCGCTCCGGCGTCCGCCGGGCAGGCCTCCGCTGCGTCTGGTACCCGGTCCTGGAGCCAGCCCGGGATCGGTCAGCCGGACCTCATCCATCCCCGCTCGGGGATCGAGCCCGGTGTCATCGTCCAAGCCAGCCAGTTCGGCCGCACTGACCAGCCGAGCCGATCCAGCCAGCCGGATCAGACAAGCCAGCTGACCCGTAACGGGTTGCGCAAGCGAATGCCACGCGACCAGCGGATGCCGCCCGGGGCCACCAGCGGGCATCGGGTGATCGACCTGGATGCCGCTGCCCGAGCCGAGGGCCGGGCGGATCGCCCGGCCCCGGTCAGCTCCTCTCCGGCCGACGTGGCGGCCCGGATGAGCGCGCTGCGGGCGGGCCTGCAACGGGGGCGCCAGTCCGAGGAAGCAGAGGAAGCCGGCGGCGGGGAGTCGGCCGCGAAGGGATCTGTATGAGCTTCGACGGAGTCACCGATCAGCACGAGTTCGGGTGGATGCTCGGCAATTTCGTGCATAACACCGATGGCGTGCGGGAGGCGGTGGCGGTCTCGTCCGATGGCCTGCTGATCGCCGGGTCCGAGGGCCTGAGCCGGGGCGAGGCTGACCATCTGGCCGCGATCGTTTCCAGCATCACCAGCCTTGGGCGCAGCGCCGCCCGCCGATACGACTTCGACGGCCTCAAACTGGTCATGCTCGAGATGAATCGCGGCTTCCTGCTGGTCTCCGCGATCGCTGGTGGCAGCTGCCTGGGGGTGGTGGCCGAGGGAGACTGCGACCTGGGCCTGATCGGTTACGAGATCTCCACTCTGGCCGAGCGTTTCGGGACGATGCTGACGCCGTCCCTGATCTCTGAATCCCGGGAGCACCTGCCGCAATGAGCGAGTCCGGGCACGGAGCCCACTCGCGTGACGCCGCGGGCGCGGATGACGACGACCTGATCATCCGGCCCTTCCTGCTCACCGGGGGCCGCACCCGTCCCGCTCAAGAAGGACTGTATGTCGAGGCACTCCTCCAGGCCCAGCTGGGCACCGATACCGCCGGGCTGCGGTTCGAGGCCGGGCAGATCGTCGAACTCTGCCAGAAACCCCTCTCGGTCGCGGAACTGGCTGCCGCCCTTCACATCCCGCTCGGCGTGGTCCGGGTGCTGGTGTCCGACCTGATTGCCGACGGGCTGATCGTTCTGGTCCAGCGCCAGGAACTGTCTCTGCAGATGATTGAAAGGATCCGCGACCGTGTCCGCGCACTTTGATTCAGCGACATCGAGACGGGCTCCAGCCCCGGTCTCGGTGAAGATCGTGATCAGCGGGGGGTTCGGGGTGGGGAAAACGACGTTCGTGGGCGCGATCTCGGAGATCGAGCCGCTGATGACCGAGGCCGACATGACGTCGGTCAGCACCGGCATCGACGACCGGAGCCCGGTTCCGGAGAAGGTGACCACCACGGTGGCACTGGATTTCGGCCGGATCAGCCTGGACGAGACGCTGCGGCTCTACCTGTTCGGTACTCCGGGCCAGGACCGCTACGCCTTTCTCTGGGACGACCTGGTGCAGGGGGCGCTCGGGGCGGTGGTCCTGCTGGACACAGCCCGGATCGAGGACTGCTTCCCGGCCATCGATTACTTCGAGGAGCACGATGTGCCGTTCCTGGTCGCGGTCAACATGTTCGACTCCCGCCGCCGGTTCGACCTCAGCGAGGTCCGCGAAGCGCTCGGCGTCCAGGACACCACTCCGGTGATCGAATGCGACGCCCGCAGCCGCGAGTCGGTGAAGGGCACCCTGGCCGCCTTGACCGAGGAAGTGCTGGTCCGCCGGCTGGCCGAGGCGGAGGCCGTCCCCCGATGAGAAGACCTGCCGCTGTTCCACCCGTCATCAGCTCACCGAGAGGGACTCCTGCCATGCGCGACATCCGCCGGCCCGCTGTTCGCAGATCCGGTGTGCGCGGACTCGCCCTGGCCGCGGTCACTGTCCTGGCCCTGTCGGCCTGCGGATCGAAGGCGCCCGAGGTGGCCCCTGCTCCTGGGGTGAAGGCCAGCCCGTGCGGCACGGTGACCCTCGCGGTGAACCCGTGGGTGGGATACGCCGCCAACGCCGCGGTGATCTCCTCCATCGCCCGGAACGAACTGGGCTGCAAGGTGGAGACCAGGGAAAGTGCGGAAGCGGACTCCTGGAAGCAACTGGCCGCCGGGCAGGTCGACGCGATCCTGGAGAACTGGGGGCACGACGATCTGAAGAAGCGCTACATCGACAAGGAGAAGGTGGCGGTCGAGGCCGGGCTGACCGGCAACAAAGGCGTGATCGGCTGGTACGTGCCGCCGTGGATGAAGAAGGCCTACCCCGACATCACCAACTGGAAGAACCTGAACAAGTACGCGTCGCTGTTCAAGACCGCGCAGTCCGGTTCGAAAGGGCAACTGCTGGACGGCGACCCGACCTACGTCACCAACGACAAGGCTCTGGTGGCCAATCTGAAGCTCAATTTCACTGTGGTCTACGCCGGAAGTGAGGTGGCGTCGATCGCCGCCTTCAGGGAGGCCGAGAAGAACCACACGCCATTGCTGGGCTACTTCTACTCCCCGCAGTGGCTGCTGTCGGAGCTCCCGCTGGTACACATCAGCCTGCCCGCCTACACCCCCGGCTGTGACGCTGACCTCCAGTCGGTCAAGTGCGACTACCAGCCCTTCGACCTGGACAAGATCGAGAACAAGAAGTTCGCCTACTCGGGCAGCCCGGCGGCCGAGCTGATCCAGCGGTTCCACTGGACCACCGCTGATCAGGACGAGGTGGCCCGGGACATCACCGAGGGCAAACTGATCCCCGATGCGGCGGCCCGGAAGTGGCTCAGCAATCACACCGACGTCTGGAAGGCGTGGCTGCCACCCGCGGCCTGAGCACTCAGATCCGCCGGACATTGCTGACCGGCTGGGCACGGTCCCTGTGCCCACGTCCCTCCCGCAGACCTGTGGTTGGGTGGGTGTTGTGCCGGAGTCTGCAGAGCCCGAGGTTCGTGACGTCCCCGAACGTCAGCGCTACGAGGTCTGGGTGGACGGCGAGCAGGCCGGCTTGACGGCCTATCAGCCCGAGGACGACGCGATCGCGTTCACCCACACCCGGATCTTCGATCAGTTCGAGGGCCGGGGCCTGGGATCGGTACTGATCAGCACCGCGCTGGACGACGCCCGCGACTCCGGTCACCACGTGCTGCCCTACTGCCCCTTCGTGCAGGCTTACATCCTGCGACATCCGGAGTATCTGGACCTCGTTCCGGCTGGGCGGCGCAGTGAGTTCGAACTGCCCGAGGCCGGCTGACACCCTGCCGTCCAGGCCGGGCGGGATGAGGACTGTTGCCGCGCGGGTTACAGCCTGAGCAAGATGGACGCAGCAACAATGGCGGGGCAAGGAGAGGGTCATGGAAGACAGCCCGGGGCCGGCCGTGCGGCCACCCGTTCAGCGGCTGGCAAGCGTGGTGATCCGGTTCGCCGGCGACTCCGGTGACGGCATGCAGCTCACCGGTGACCGGTTCACCGCCGAGACCGCCGGACTGGGGAACGATCTGGCCACACTGCCCAACTTCCCGGCTGAGATCAGGGCTCCGCAGGGCACGCTGCCGGGCGTCTCCAGCTTTCAGCTGCACTTCGCCGATCACGACGTCCTCACCCCCGGCGACGCCCCGGACGTGCTGGTGGCGATGAACCCGGCCGCACTCAAGGCCAACCTTGCCGAACTCCCCCGCGGCGCGACCGTGATCGCGAACGCCGACGAGTTCACCAAGCGCAACCTGGCCAAGGTCGGTTACGGGGTCAGTCCGCTGGATGACGGCAGCCTGGACTCCTACCGGGTGCATTCGGTTCCGCTGACCTCGCTCACGGTTGAGGCGCTGAAGTCGTTCGACCTGACCCGCAAGGACGCCGAACGGGCTAAGAACATGTTCGCCCTCGGCCTGCTCTGCTGGCTCTATCACCGGCCGATGGAGGGTACCCAGCGATTCCTGAACGCGAAGTTCGCCAAGAAAGCCGAGATCCTGGCCGCGAACCTGGCTGCCCTCAAGGCCGGATGGGCGTTCGGCGAAACCACCGAGGTCTTCGCCGTCTCCTACGAGGTGGCCCCGGCCGCGGCCGAGCCGGGCGAATATCGGAACATCACCGGGAACCTGGCGCTCAGCTACGGGCTGGTCACGGCGGCGCAGAAGACCGGGCTGCCCCTGGTGCTGGGCTCGTATCCGATCACCCCGGCGTCCGACATCCTGCACACCCTGTCCGCCCTGAAGCGCTTCGGAGTGGTCACCCTTCAGGCCGAGGACGAGATCGGCGCGGTCGGGGCGGCGCTGGGCGCCGCCTACGGCGGAGCCATCGGGGTCAGCACCACCTCCGGGCCAGGATTGGCGCTTAAGAGCGAAACCATAGGCCTGGCGGTCTCTTTGGAGCTGCCGCTGGTGATCGTCGACGTCCAGCGCGGCGGCCCGTCCACCGGGCTGCCGACCAAGACCGAGCAGGCTGACCTGCTGCAGGCGATGTTCGGCCGCAACGGAGAGGCCCCGGTGCCGGTGATCGCGCCGCGCTCGCCGGCCGATTGTTTCCTGGCCGCCATCGACGCCGTCCGGATCGCCACCACCTATCGCACTCCGGTGCTGCTGCTGTCCGACGGGTACCTGGCCAACGGCTCAGAGCCGTGGCGGCTGCCCGATCTGAGCGAACTACCCGACCTGCGGGTGACTCTGACGACCGAGCCGAATGCGGTCGGAGCCGGCGGCAAGCCGGTGTTCCGTCCCTACGACCGGGATCCGGACACCCTGGCCCGGCCCTGGGCGGTTCCGGGCACCGCCGGCCTGGAGCACCGGATCGGCGGGATCGAGAAGGCCTACGGCACCGGAGACATCTCCTACGACCCGGACAACCACGACCGGATGGTCCGGCTGCGCCAGGCCAAGGTGGACGGGATCGAGGTTCCCCCGCTGGAGGTGGACGACCCGGACGGGGACGCCAGTGTGCTGGTGGTGGGCTGGGGATCGACCTACGGCCCGATCGCGGCCGGCGCCCGGATCGCCCGGCAGGCCGGACTGAAGGTGGCCACCGCCCATCTGCGCAATCTGAACCCGTTCCCGGTGAACACCGGCGAGGTGCTGCGCCGCTACCCGCAGGTGCTGATTCCGGAGATGAACCTGGGCCAGCTGGCCCTGCTGCTGCGGGCCCGTTATCTGGTCGACGCTCGCGGCTACAACCAGGTCCGGGGCCTGCCGTTCAGCTCCCACGAGATCGCCGATGCAATCACCAAACTCGCCCAGGAAGTAGCGAACGACAGCGTGGAGTCGCAATCATGAGCCCTCGAGTGGCTGACCTCGGCCTGCCCATCGCCCGCCAGCCCGGCATCCACGGACTGAGCGGTGTCCCGCTACTGGACGACGGGAACCCTCAGTCCAAGCGGGATTTCACCTCGGACTCGGAAGTGCGCTGGTGCCCAGGCTGCGGTGACTACGCCATCCTGGCGGCCGTCCAGGGGTTCATGCCGGAACTGGGGATCAGGCGCGAGAACGTGGTCTGCATCAGCGGGATCGGCTGCTCGTCGCGGTTCCCCTACTATCTGGACACATTCGGGCTGCACTCGATCCATGGCCGGGCTCCGGCCATAGCCACCGGCCTGGCGGTGTCGCGGCCGGACCTGAATGTATGGGTGGTGACCGGGGACGGCGACGCGCTCTCCATCGGCGGCAACCACCTGATCCACGCCCTGCGCCGGAACGTGAACCTGACCATCCTGCTGTTCAACAACCGGATCTACGGCTTGACCAAGGGCCAGTACTCGCCGACGTCGGAGCCGGGCAAGATCACCAAGTCGACTCCGCTGGGTTCGGTCGACCACCCGTTCAATCCGGTGTCGCTGGCCCTGGGCGCCGAGGCGTCGTTCGTGGCCCGGACCATGGACTCGGATCGTGCGCACCTGACTTCCGTTCTGCGGCAGGCGGTCTCGCATCGAGGTTCGTCGCTGGTAGAGATCTACCAGAACTGCCCGATCTTCAATGACGGTGCGTTCGATGTGCTGAAGGACCGGGACGAGGCGGCGGCCCGGCTGATCCGGCTCGAGCACGGCCAGCCGATCGTGTTCGGGGCCGCGGGCGAGAACGGGGTCGTCCGGCGCCTGGACGGAACCCTTGGCGTGGCATCGGTTTCGGAGGTGGGACCGGAGGCCATCCTGCGCCACGACGCTCAACTGGAAGATCCGTCGGTGCAATTCGCGCTGTCCCGGCTGGACGACCCGAGCCTGTCGCACGTACCGGTGGGGGTGTTCCGGTCAGTGATCAGGCCCACCTACGACGACGGGGTGCGGGCGCAGATCGCAGACGCCGCTGGGCCGGTGCCGGATGACGATCTGGCCGCGCTGATCGCGGGTACGGACACCTGGACCGTGGCCGGCTGATCCTTTCCCCGGCGTGCGCCGGGCGGGATTGGCCCTCCCCGGCCGGAACGCTGATCCGCCCGGCTCAGAGGTTGCCGGCGGCGTCCAGGTCGATGTCGATCGGGAACGGGACGCCGAGAGTGAGCCGAGCGTGGTGGATGCCGCTGAGCGCGTAGACATTTGTCGCCGGATCCAGCTCATAGACGTAGACCACGGCCCGGCCCTCCACCTCTTCCACCCGCCAGAAGTGCCTGATCCCGGCCCGGGCATAGAGCTGCGGCTTGCGCTCGCGGTCCCGGATCTCGGATTCGGGGGAGACGACCTCGACGGCAAGAACGACAGAGTCGGCTGGATACCAGGTAGTGCCCGGCCCGCTGGTGACCTCGCGATCAACGATCGACAGGTCCGGCTCGGGCCGTTGCCGATGATCGAGAATGATCGACATTTCCCGGCGAACTCGCCATTGGCCCGGGACGGCGGCCCGGAGCCCGGACTCCAAGAGATATAACACGTTGGTATGAAACTGCCGCTGCGGGCTCACGAAAACCAGTCCCCCGTCGATCAACTCCGTGTGCGGGGGCAGATCCGGGAGCCGATCCAGATCCATAGCGGTGAAACCCCCCACGGGCCTGATCCAATCCGGCAGAGGTTCTGTACTCATGCTCTCCCCCTCGGTCACCTGATCGGCACCTTAGCGGCCGGAACGGACGGGACAGCGTTA
The DNA here is from genome assembly GCA_937859855.1 of uncultured Kineosporia sp. The sequence goes on along the minus strand of CALMAR010000119.1, from coordinate 12,816 downwards.
TCCACAGGGTCAGCTTAGCCGCGCCAGGGCGGCGTCGAGCCGGGACAGAGTGCGGTCACGGCCCAGCGCCTCCAGCGACTCGAACAGGGGCAGCCCGACCGTCCGGCCGGTGGCCGCCACCCGGATCGGGGCCTGCGCCTTGCCCAGTTTGAGCCCGGCCTCGGCGGCGACCTCCTCCAGTGCGGCCCGCAACGACCCGGCGTCCCAGCTGACTGCGGTGAACCGATCCCGGGCGGACGTGAGCAACTGGGCTGAACCCTCTTTCATCGCCTTGGCCCAGGACTGCGCATCGATCGGCGGCTCGTCCAGAAAGGCGAACTCCAGATAACCCGGCACCTCGGACAACACGATCACCCGGGTCTGGACCAGTGGAGCCAAGGCCTGAAAGACCTTCTCGTCGAACGCTTCTGGCGGCCAACTGGCCGCCGGCGCCTGCAGCCAAGGCCGAACCCGCTGCTCGAACTGCTCCAGAGTGAGGGCTCGGATGTACTCGCCGTTGAAGGCGGACAACTTCTTCACATCGAAGAAGGCCGGAGCGAGCGTGACGTCCTCGATCCGGAAGCGCTCCTCCAGTTCGGGGTAGGGCCGGATCTCGATATCGTCCCCCGGATTCCAGCCCAGCAGCATCAGGTAGTTGATCAGCGCCTCGACTAGATATCCGTCAGCGAGGAAGTCCTCCATCGCGACCTTGTCCCGGCGCTTGGACAGCTTCTGCCGCTTCTCGTTCACCAGTACCGGCAGGTGTGCCCAGACCGGCGGCGATGCCCCCAGGGCTTCCCATAGCAGTTGCTGCTTGGGCGCATTCGGCAGGTGCTCCTCGCCCCGGATCACCATGGTGATGTGTTCGTCGAGGTCGTCGACGGTGTTGGCCAGCAGGAACACGGCCGAGCCGTCACCACGGGCGATCACGAAGTCCTCGAGCGAGGAATTGGGAAAGGCCGGCTTACCCCGAATCAGGTCGATCACCACGGTCTCACCGTCGTCCGGAGTCCGGAACCGTAGTGCCCGGCCCGGCTGATAACTCAGGCCGCGGTCACGGCAGAAGCCGTCATAGCCGAGATTGGCGTTGCCGCCTCGTCTTTCGGTGAGCTGTTCGCGGGTGCAGTCACAGTAGTAGGCCCGCCCGGCCGCGAACAGGGTCAGCGAGGCCTGGCGATGCCGTTGGCTGTGCGCGGACTGGAAGTAGGGCCCCTCGAAGGTCGGGCTGCTCGGATTGATCCCGATCAGATCGAGCGAGCGGATGATCCCGTCGATCCACTCCGGCTGGTTGCGAGCAGCGTCGGTGTCCTCGATCCGCAGCACGAAGGTGCCGCCCTGATTCCGCGCCACCGCCCAGTTGAACAGCGCCGAGCGAGCACTGCCGACGTGGAACATGCCGGTGGGCGAAGGAGCAAAGCGAACCCGGACCGGAGCTGCGGACATGGGACAAGCGTAGTGACAGTCCACACCGGCGCAGGCCAGTGCGAGGACGGTGGACCTGTCGCCCGGGCACCCGACGCGCACCCAGCTAGAATGATGGGATGAATTCGGAGGTATCCCGCGGGACGGCGTTTGGAGCCTTCGCCTACGTCCTCTGGGGTTCGTTCCCGCTGTACTTCAAGCTGCTGGACGACTCCGATCCGGTCGAGATCCTGGCCCATCGGGTGCTGTGGTCGTTGCTGGTGTGCCTGATCGCGATAACTGTTGCCCAGTCCTTCAAGCAGCTGCGGGCCGTGCTGTCGTCCGGCCGGTCCACTGCTCTGCTGTCAGCAGCGGCCGTTCTGATCGCAGTGAACTGGGGCGTCTACATCTATGCCGTGAACAGCGATCATGTGGTGGAAGCCGCGCTGGGCTACTTCATCAATCCGCTGGTCACGGTGGCGCTGGGGGTGCTGGTGCTGCGGGAACGGCTGCGCCCGGCCCAATGGGCGGCGGTGGGGATCGGCGTGACGGCGGTGCTGGTGCTGGCGGCCGGCTACGGACGGCCGCCGTGGATCGCGTGGATCCTGGCGTTCTCGTTCGCTGGCTATGGGCTGGTGAAGAAGCAGGTCGGTGGCTCAGTCGGTGCGCTGGCCGGGATCGCCACCGAGACGCTGGTGCTGGCTCCGGTCGCAGCGGTCGTGCTGGCCTGGTTCGAACGGTCCGGCCGGGGCACTTTCGGTCTGAACGCTCCATGGCAGGCGCTGTTGCTGGCGTCGATGGGGGTGGTCACGGTCGTGCCGCTGCTGCTGTTCGCGGCGGCGGCCCGGCGGGTGCCGCTGACCACGATCGGCCTGCTGCAGTTCATCACCCCGGTGCTGCAGCTGCTCTGCGGCGTGCTGGTGCTGGGCGAATCGGTGCCGGTCGTCCGCTGGATCGGCTTCAGCCTGGTCTGGCTGGCGCTGGTCGTGCTCAGCGCCGACAGCCTGGCCACTGCCCGGCGAGACCGGCGAGACCGGCGGGCGGTCCGAGCCGGCGTCAAGCCTGAGGCGGTCGACCCGGAGCTGGCTCTGCGCCGCTGAGGCCGCCCCTGAACCCCTCGGTGATCGCCGGCTCAGCCCAGCAAAGTGGGCTGCGGAGCGCATTTCGCCCGGCTGGGACGGCGATCTTGCGCCAGAAGGGGGGGAGGTTAGCGGGTGCGGGCGACCAGGGCTTCGGCGAAGGCGCGCAGGGCCTGCTTGGCCGCGACATCGGGCAGCGGGTCAAGTGCCTGTACCGCCTCAGCCGACCAGCGATACGCCTCGTCCCGGGCCTGAGCCGTCGCCGGGTGCTCGCGCAGCGCCCGCACCGCCTCGGCCAGCACGTTGTCGTCCGACAGGTCACCGTCCAGCAGCGCGACCACCGCGATAGCATCCAGATCCCCAGCATCGGCGGCCCGGCGGACCAGCAACACCGGCAGGGTGGGAACTCGCTCGCGCAGGTCGGTACCCGGTTTCTTGCCGGTGTCTCCAGCCAGACCCGCCAGGTCGATCACATCATCCGCGAGCTGGAACGCGACGCCGACCCGTTCCCCGTAGATCATCATCACCTCGACCACCGCGGCCGGGCAGCCAGCGAACATCGCCCCGAACCGGCCGGCCGTGGCGATCAGCGAGCCGGTCTTGTCGGCCAGCACCTGCAGGTAGTGCGCCACCGGATCTTCGGCCGAAGACGGACCCAGAGTCTCGTGCAGCTGACCCAGGCACAGCCGTTCGAAGGTGGCGGCCTGGATCCGGACCGCCTCCGGGCCGAGATCGGCCACGATCCGGGACGCCCGGGCGAACAGCAGATCCCCGGTCAGGATCGCAACCGTGTTGCCCCAGACCTCGTGCGCCGCCGGCGCACCGCGGCGCAGCGGAGCGGAATCCATCACGTCGTCGTGGTAGAGCGTGGCCAGATGGGTCAGCTCGACCACCACGGCGGCGTCCTGGATGGCTGGAGCGCTGGCATCGCCGAGCTGGGCGGCCAGCAGGGTCAGCATCGGCCGGACCCGCTTGCCCCCGGCGGAGATCAGGTACCGGGAGGTCTCATCGGCCAGCCGATCGCTCTGCCCGGCTGCCGAGCGCAGCCGCAGCTCCACCGCGTCCAGCCCAACCTGCACCGCTTGGGACAACTCTGGATCCGCGACGGCCAGATCCAGTGAAGCGGTCATGGGGCTCACCGTAAGAACGTTGCGCTGTTCTGCGCCAGTTGCAGCACGTAGGACGGGGCCACGCCGAGGAATACGGTGGCCAGCGCGCCCACACCGGCCGCGGTCCAGGCCATCATCCCGGGCGCCACCACGGTGGTGGCATCACCGGCCGGCTCGCTGAAGTACATCAGGACGATCACCCGGACGTAGAAGAACACCGCGATCGCACTGGCCAGCACGCCGGCCAGGACCAGGGCCGGCCCCCAGGCGGCCTGGTCCAGTGCGGCCGAGAACACCGCGTACTTGCCGGAGAAGCCGCTGGTCAGCGGGATACCAGCGAAGGCCAGCAGGAACAGCGCGAACAGCGCCGCGAACGCGGGTGAGCGCTTGCCCAGACCGGCCCACTGGGACAGGTGGGTGGCCTCGCCGCCGATCCCGCCCTCCGGCGTCGAGCTGCGGACCAGGGTGACCATCGCGAACGCACCGATGGTGGTGAAGCCGTAGGCAACCAGGTAGAAAAGCACCCCGGAGACGCCGGCCTTGTTGACCGCCAGCAGGCCAACCAGGATGAAGCCCGCGTGCGCGATCGAGGAATAGGCCAGCATCCGCTTGATGTCCGCCTGCACGATCGCCACCACCGACCCCAGCAGCATGGTGGCGACAGCTACCCCCCAGATCACCGGCTGCCAGTCCCAGCGTTCGCCGGGCAGGGCGACGTAGGCGATCCGCATCAGCGCGCCGAAGGCGGCCACCTTGGTGGCAGCCGCCATGAACCCGGTGACCGGCGTCGGGGCACCCTGGTAGACGTCCGGCGTCCAGGACTGGAACGGGAACGCGCTGACCTTGAACAGCAACCCGACCGCCAGCAGGGCGATGCCCAGCAGCAACAGCCCATCCTTGCCGACCACCATGTCCGCCGCCGTGCCCCCGCTCTCCTGGCTCACCGCGTTGGCGATGTCGGACATCCGCACCGAGCCAGCGAAGCCATACAGCATGGCGGTGCCGAACAGGAAGAACGCGGAGGAGAACGAGCCGAGCAGGAAGTACTTCATCGACGCCTCCTGCGAGAGCAGGCGCCGGCGCCGGGCCAAGCCGCAGAGCACATACAGCGGCAAGGAGAACACTTCCAGCGCAACGAACATGGTGAGGAGGTCATTGGCCGCCGGAAACAGCAGCATGCCCAGAATCGACAGCAGCAGCAGCGGATACACCTCGCTCTGCACCAGGCCCATCCGCCCGGCCCGGGTCTCCTCCGGCGATCCCGGGGTGGCCGAGGCCTGGGCGGTGAAGGACGAGGTCTGCGGAGAGCCCTGCTCGGCCATGGTGAAGACCGCCAGCAGGCCCATCGCCAGGATCGTGCCCTGCAGGAACAGAGCCGGGCCGTCGATCACCACCGCACCGCCAGCGGTGATCACCTGCTTGTCGTTGATGCCGAGCAGCACCACCGTGACCAGCGCGGCCGCGATCGACAGCGTGCACAGCAGCACCTGGCCGAAGAACCGCTGGGCCCGGGGCGCGAACGCCTCCACCAGCACCGAAACCATCGCCGCCCCGAAGACGATCAGCATCGGGAGGACGGCGGCATAGTCGATCGGCGGCGCCTTCACTTGGTTGCTCCCGTCTGCGGCGCAGCCACGCCGTCCACCGTGGGCCGCGGATCAGTGGTCCCGGTGGTCGACATGGTGCGGCTGATCGCTGGGTTGATCACGTCCAGCACCGGCTTGGGATAGAAGCCCAGGAATACGATGACGGCGATCAGCGGCGCCAGCACCCAGGCCTCGCGCATGGTCACGTCCCGCCAGTCGGCGGCGTACTCCCGGGCCGGTCCGGTGAACATCCGCTGGTAGGTGAGCAGGATGTAGAGCGCGGCCAGCACGATGCCCAGTGTGGCCAGCACAGCAGCGGCCGGGTACCGGGTGAATGTGCCCACCAGGACCAGGAACTCGCTGATGAAGCTGGACAGGCCCGGCAACGCCAGGCTGGACAGGCCGGCCAGCAGGAAGCCCCCGGCCAGCAGGGGGGTGCTGCGCTGCAGGCCGCCGAAGTCCTCGATCGCGGCCGAGCCCCCCCGCCGGGCGATCAGCATGCCGCCGACCAGGAACAACGCGGCGGTAGAGAACCCGTGGTTGACCATATAGAGGGTCGAACCGGCCTGGCCGGTGGAGGTGAAGGCGAAGATGCCCAGCACGATGAAGCCGAAGTGCGAGACAGAGGTGTAGGCGATCAGCCGCTTCAGGTCGCTCTGCCCGATCGCCAGCAACGCGCCGTACAGCACCGACACCACAGCCAGCCCGATCACGAACGGCGAGGCCCACTTGCTGGCGCTGGGGAACATCGGAAGGCAGAGCGTCAGCATGCCGAAGGTGCCGACCTTGTCCAGTACGCCGACCAGCAGCACGGCCACCCCGGAAGGGGACTGGGCGGCGGCATCCGGCAGCCAGGTGTGCACCGGGAACATCGGCGCCTTGATCGCGAAGGCGATGAAGAAGCCGATGAACAGTAGCCGCTCGACCGCCGAGCTGGAGTAGCTCAGGCCGGTGAGTTTGTCGATCATGAAGCCCTGATCCCCGCCGGGGCCGGCCGCGAACACCCCGATCACCGCGACCAGCATGATCAGGCCACCGGCCAGGGAGTAGATCAGGAACTTGACCGCCGCGTAACGCCGATGCGGGCCACCGAAGCTGCCGATCAGGAAGTAGACCGGAATCAGCATCGCCTCGAACACAACGTAGAACAGGAACAGGTCCCGGGCCGCGAAGATCGCGATCATCGCGGTTTCCAGCATCAGGATCAGGGCGAAGAACTGCGGCGCCCGGTCGGCTTTCACCTCGTTCCACCCGGCCAGGATGCAGATCGGCACCAGCACCGCGGACAGCGCGATCATGACCAGCCCGATGCCGTTGACCCCGAGCGCGTAACTCACGCCGAACTGCGGGATCCAGGCGTGCCGTTCGGTGAACTGGAAGGTTCCGTGCGCGGTGGTGTCGAACTGGGCCGCCATGATCACGGTCAGCACCAGGGTGGCCAGTGAGACCGCCAGCGCGATGTGCCGGGCCCGGGCCTTGAATGAGCCCGGCAGGAGGGCGACCGCGACCGAGCCCACCAGGGGCACCGCACCGATGGTGGTGAGCCAGGGAAAGTCCATCGGGATTCCTCTCAGAACCGGACGGCGAGAACGCCGCCGATCAGCACAATGACCCCGGCCAGCATGGAGGCGGCATAGGAGCGGACCAGGCCGGTCTGGATCCGGCGCAATCGCCCGCCCAGCCCGCCGATCAGGGCAGCCAGCCCGCCGACCGCGCCGTCGATGCCCTTGCCGTCCACGAACACCAGCAAGCGGGTCAGGTACTGACCCGGCCGCATGAACACCGCCTCATTGAGGTCGTCCTGGAAAAGGTCGCGACGAGCGGCCCGGGTCAGCAGACTCCCTCGCGGGGCCACCGCCGGCACCTCCTGCTGCCAGTACATCCGCCAGGCCAGGAACACCCCGATCGCGACCAGTGCCAGGGTGAGCACGGTGATCAGAACTGGCGCGATCACCGGTTCGGTCTCCGGGCGCCGGCCCACCACCGGCTCCAGCCAGTGCACCAGCGTGCTGTTGATCCCCAGCGCCGCGCCGAGGAACACCGACCCGACCGCCAGGATCATCATTGGAACGGTCATCAGCAGGGGCGACTCGTGGGGATGGGAGCCCTTGGGCCAGCGGGCCGTCCGGCCCTGGAAGGTCATGAAGAACAGTCGCGACATGTAGAAAGCAGTGACTCCGGCCGCGAGCAGAGTGGTGAAGCCGAAAACCCAGGGACGCCAGCCGTCACCGATGAAGGCAGCCTCGATGATGCGGTCCTTGCTCCAGTACCCCGACAGCAGCGGAAACCCGATGATGGCCAGCCAGCCACATCCGAACGTGATCCAGGTGATCTTCATCGCCCCGGCCAGCCGGCCGTAGGTGCGCATCTGCACATCGTCGTTCATCCCGTGCATCACCGAGCCCGCGCCGAGGAACATCCCCGCCTTGAAGAAGCCGTGGGTGAGCAGGTGGAAGATCGCGAACGCGGCGCCGATCGGGCCGAGGCCGGCGGCCAGCATCATGTATCCGATCTGGGACATGGTGGACGCCGCCAGCGCCTTCTTGATGTCGTCCTTGGCGCAGCCCACGATCGCGCCGTAGACCAGGGTGACCGCACCGACGATCACCACCAGCAGCTGCGCGTCCGGGGCTCCGTTGAAGATCGGCCCGCTCCGAACCACCAGATACACCCCGGCCGTCACCATGGTGGCGGCGTGGATCAGCGCCGACACCGGGGTCGGGCCGGCCATCGCGTCGCCCAGCCAGGACTGCAACGGGAACTGCGCTGACTTGCCACAGGCCCCCAGCAGCAGCATCAGCCCGATGAAGGTGAGCAGGCCCTCGGACGCCTTGCCACTGTTCTGGAACACCCCGGCGAACGACACCTGACCGAAGCCGGCGAACATGCCCATGATCGCCAGCGACAGCCCGACGTCGCCGACCCGGTTCACCACGAAGGCCTTCTTGGCCGCGGCCGCATAGTTCGGGTTGTGGTTCCAGAAGCCGATCAGCAGGTAGGAGGCCAGGCCCACGCCCTCCCAGCCGACATAGAGCAACAGGTAGGAATCGGCCAGCACCAGCAGCAGCATCGCCGCCACGAACAGGTTCAGGTACGCGAAGAACCGGCGACGGTCGTGGTCGTGCTCCATGTAGGCCACGGAGTAGACGTGGATCAGCGACCCGACGAAGGTGATCAGCAGGACGAACGCGCTGGACAGCGGGTCCAGCAGCAGTCCGGCGTCCAACTTGAAGTTACCGGCGTGCACCCAGGAGAAGAGATGGACATCGCGAGCACGCTGGCCCGCGTCCACGCCACGGAGGGAGAAGAACAACAGCGCGCCCCCGACGAACGCCGCCCAGGACAGCGCCACGCCCAGCCAGTGCCCGATCGGGTCCAGCCGGCGTCCGCCCAGCAGCAGGATGGCCGCGCCGGCCAGCGGCAGGGCCACCATCAGCCAGGCGCCGGACTGGATGGTGCCCGAAGCGGCCTGATACTGCCCTGCGGCCGACAACATCGTCACGGCTGCGCCTCTCAGTACTTCAGCAGGTTGGCGTCGTCCACCGACGCTGACCTGCGGGTCCGGAAGATCGTCATGATGATGGCCAGCCCGATCACGACCTCGGCCGCCGCGACCAGCATCACGAACAGGGCGATGACCTGGCCTTCGACGTTCCCGTTGATCCGGGAGAAGGTGACGAAGGCGAGGTTGGCGGCGTTCAGCATCAGTTCGACGCCCATGAACACGATGATCGCGTTGCGGCGAACCAGGACGGTGACGCCGCCGATGGTGAACAGGATCACCGACAGGTACAGCCAGTTGACCAGGTTCATCGGATCTCCTCCCGCACGGCGTCCGCACTGGCGTCTCTAGTCCGCCCGCTGCCCTGCTCACTGGCGTGCTCCAGATCGGCTGGGCGCTGCCCGCGGGGAGTGATCTCGCCCTCGATCACGGCGACGTCCTCGGCCACAGTGGTGACCGATCGCATCTGGCCGCGGGCGGTCAGCACCCGGGAGACCGACAGCGGGGACGGCGTGCCGTCCGGCAACAGGGCCGGGGTGTCGACGGCGTTGTGCCGGGCGAACACTCCAGGTGCGGGCAGCGGTGCCTTGATCGGCCCTTCCTTGATCCGCCGGACCGACAGCTCGCGCTGGGTCGGCTTGGCCACCAGCCGCTCCCGGTGGGCCAGCACCATGGCCCCCAGCGCAGCGGTGATCAGCAGGGCGCTGGTGATCTCGAAGGCCCAGACGTACTTGCCGAAGATCAGGCCGGCCATCGCGGTCATGTTGCCGCTGCTGTCGACGTCCTTCAGACCGGCCGGGGTGGAGTAGGTGACGTCGCCGATGGTGATGATGAGCAGGGCGGCCAGCCCGAACCCGAACAGCGCGGCCAGGAACCGCTGACCTTTGATCGTCTCCACCAGGGAGTCGGAGGAGTCGACGCCGACCAGCATCAGCAGGAACAGGAACAGCATCATCACCGCGCCGGCGTACACGAAGATCTGCACGATGCCGAGGAACGGTGCCTGCTGGGCCAGGTAGATGATGCCCAGCCCGACCATCACCACGGCCACGCAGAGCGCGGCATGCACCGCGCGGCGGGCGAACAGCAGGCCCAGCGCAGCCGGGACCATGATCAGGCTGAGGATCCAGAACAGCCAGTTCTCGCCCGAGCTGCCCAGCTTGGCCTGGCCGTCCGCGCTCAGCTGGCTGCCCAGCTGGACTCCCCAGTAGGCGACACCGTGGGCGGCCGCGCTCATGAGCGGGCCTTCGCTTCGGCGATCTCGGCCTCGACCTGGGCCCGGGCTGGACCTTCCTGGCCGGAGCTCTGCCGGGCTTCCTCGTCCATGGACGTCCGGGCGTCCACCCATTCCTGCTGGGCCGGGACCGACTGGGTGACCGCGCCGGTGTAGTAGTCGGTCTCGGTGGTGCCGGGCACCATCGGGTGCGGGGCGGGGATCATGCCCTGCAGCACCGGCCCGAGCAGATCCTGCTTCTCATAGATCAGCCCGGCCCGGCTCGGCCCGGCCAGCTCGAACTCGTTGGTCATGGTGAGGGCCCTGGTCGGGCACGCCTCGATGCAGAGGCCGCAGAAGATGCAGCGCAGGTAGTTGATCTGATACACGCGCCCGTAGCGTTCGCCCGGGGAGTAGCGCTCCTCCTCGGTGTTGTCCGCGCCCTCGACCAGGATCGCGTCGGCCGGGCAGGCCCAGGCGCACAATTCACAGCCGACGCACTTCTCCAAGCCGTCCGGATGCCGGTTCAGCTGGTGCCGGCCATGGAACCGCGGTTGCGGCGGCACCTTCTCCTCCGGGTACTCCTCGGTGACGACGTCGGTGAACATCGTCGCGAAGGTGACCCCGAAACCGGCCACTGGAGCGAAGAAGTCCGACAGCCAGCCGCCGCCGCGCTCGTCCCCTTGCTGGTCAGGCACCCTGCACCTCCTCCAGTTCCGGATCCAGGCCGCGGACATGACCATTCGACCCGGCCAGGCCGTTCGCACGGCCAGCACCGTCCGGGCCGGGTGAGACGTTCGGGCCGGACGTGCGGATCAGCGTCTGCCCGGGCATCGGCGGGACCGGATAACCACCGGCGAACGGGTCGACCGGGGCGTCCGGATCGACCTCCGGCTCATCCGCGCCCGGCTTGGGAGAGACGATCTCGGCCACCAGAGAAAGCCCGACCACGACCAGCAGGACCACCGCCAGCACGATGAACACCGCGCGCTGGGAGATGTCGCCGAACTGCTGGGTGGCCCGGATCACCGACACGCCCATGGTCCAGGCCAGAGCGAACGGAATCAGGCGCTTCCAGCCGAACCGCATGAACTGGTCGTAGCGCAGCCGGGGCAGCGTGCCGCGCAACCAGATGAACAGGAACAAGAAGGCGCAGAGCTTGATCACGAACCAGAGCACCGGCCAGTAGCCGTGGTTGGCGCCGTGCCAGAGCGACAGCGGCCAGGGAGCCCGCCAGCCGCCGAGGAACAGCGTGGTGGCCAGCGCCGAGACGGTCACCATGTTCACGTACTCAGCCAGGAAGAACAGCGCGAACTTGAGCGAGCTGTACTCGGTATGGAATCCGCCGACCAACTCCCCCTCGGCCTCGGGCAGGTCGAACGGCGCCCGGTTGGTCTCCCCGACCATGGCGATCACGTAGATCAGGAACGACGGGATCAGCGGCAGCACCCACCAGATGTGGGTCTGGGCGCTGACAATCGCCGAGGTGGACATCGAGCCGGAATAGAGGAACACGCTGACCAGGGCCAGGCCCATGGCGATCTCATAGGAGATCACCTGAGCCGACGAGCGCAGGCCGCCCAGCAGTGGATAGGTCGAGCCGGAGGACCAGCCGGCCAGCACGATGCCATACACCCCGATCCCGGCCACAGCCAGGATGAACAGCACGGCCACGTTCATGTCGGTCAGCTGCAGCGGGGTGACCGTGTGCGTCCACGGGATCCGGACGGCGGGCCCGAACGGGATCACCGCGAATGAGACGAAACAGGTCGTGCAGGAGATGATCGGAGCCAGAATGAAGACGATCTTGTCCGCCGCAGCCGGGATGATGTCTTCCTTGAGCGCCAGCTTGACGCCGTCGGCCAGGCTCTGCAGCAGCCCGAACGGGCCGGTCCGGTTGGGACCGGGCCGGGACTGCATCCGCGCCACCACCCGGCGTTCGGCCCAGATCATCAGCAGGGTGACCACCACGCAGAACACGAAGATCAGCACGGCCTTGAGGATGACCACCCAGGCGTTGTCCTGACTGAAGTCGGCGGTGGGCCCCTCGGCCAGCAGGCCGGTCACCGCTGGTCACCCGCGACTGGGGCGAGGACGGCGCTCGCGGCGGCCCGGACGCTGACCAGATCTCCGGACCCGGCGCCCAAATCGCGGCGGACGGCGCAGCCGGGGGAGTTGGACGGCAGCCAGACGACGTCGTCCGGCATCGGGGTCACAGCCAGCGGCAAGGTGATCTCTCCTTGGTCGGTGGACACCGTAACGGCTGCCGGTTGCGTTCCGGACCCCGCCGGGCGCAGCGAGGCCGCGAATCCGGGCGAGAGCCGGGCCACGGCCCGGTGCGCGGTGCCCGCCAGGTATGGCTCACCGTCCTGCAGCACGCCCGCATCCAGCAGCATCGGCCAGGTGGCGAGCCGGGCCTGGCGCTGGCCACCGCCCGCCGCTGCCGGTGACACCGGAGCTGCCGATGACGCCGAGACGGCCGGGACGGCCGGGACGGCCGGAGCCGGAGTACCCGGAGCTGGCGCACGATCACCCTCCCAACCGCCGAGCTGGGCCAGCTCATCCCACGCCCGCGCGGGAGAAGCGAGGCCGAGGAACAGGTCCGCGGCGCCGGCGATCGCGTCTAGCACCTCGGCGTCGCTGAGCGCATCGGTGCTCAGCACCGGGCCGAACCGGCGCCAGCGACCCTCCCAGTCCACGAACGTGCCGGCCTTCTCCGCGGGCGGCGCGACCGGCAACACCACATCCGCGTACGGGCTGACAGTGCTGGCCCGCACCTCCAGGCTGACCACGAACGGTGCTGCCGCCAGCGCCGCCCGGGCCGCGGCTGGGTCGGGCAGGTCATCGAGGTCGACCCCGCCGACCACCAGAGCAGCGAGCTGACCGGCCGACGCGGCGGCCAGGATGCCAGCCGCCGCCACCAGGATGTCCTTGTTGGTGAGAAGGC
>CALMAR010000118.1 GCA_937859855.1 uncultured Kineosporia sp. | reverse complement strand
CTCGACCTGGTCGACCAGATGTGCGACCGGGGCATCGTGCTCGACCACGGCCGGATGCGGGGCCGGGGTATCGCGACGTCCTACAACCACCTGTCCCGCATCATCACGCGGGCAGGCACGGTGGCCCGGGGACAGGTCATCGGGTACTCCGGCACCACGGGATTGTCCACCGGCTGCCATCTGCACTTCGAGGTATACGTCAACGGCACCCATGTGAATCCAATGGGCTGGCTGTGACCACGCTCTCTAGACTGTGAGGCCGGGGGTTCACGGCTGATCGATCTGAGGTGGGGTGGCATGTCCAGGGAGCAGGGCCGGAAGGTCGTGGCCAGCAACCGCAAGGCCCGTCACGACTACCTGATCGAGGACACCCTGGAGGCCGGGCTCGTGCTCAGTGGCACTGAGGTCAAGTCCCTGCGGGCCGGGCGGGCTTCCCTGGTGGACGGCTTCGCCTCCATCACCGATGGTGAAGCGTGGCTGGAGTCGGTGCACATCCCGGAGTACACCCAGGGCACCTGGACCAACCACCCGCCCCGGCGGCGCCGGAAACTGCTGCTGCACCGGGACGAGATCCGCAGACTTGAGCAGGCCACCCGGGAGAAGGGCCTGACCATCGTCCCGCTGTCGCTGTACTTCAAGGATGGCAAGGCCAAGGTCGAGATCGCGCTGGCCCGGGGTAAACGGCAGTACGACAAGCGCCAGTCGCTGCGTGAACGGCAGGACCGGCGCGAGGCCGATCGGGCCATGTCTCTGCGAGCCAATCGCTAGCGGCTCGGTGGCACATCGGCTACGGCCGGTGTGCGTAGTCTGTGCACCGTGCTCTCAGGCCGGTTCGTCGTCCGGGTGGTTCTCGGTGCAGCGCTGGCTGGAGCGACTCTGCTCTTGGTCCCCGGCGCCAGTCAGGCAGCAGATGGCGAGCGGATCGCGGACTACACCGTCGATCTGACGCTGCAGCGGGACGGCACGATGCACGTGGTCGAGAAGATCGCGTACGCCTTCGGCTCGTCCTCGGACCGGCACGGAATCATGCGGGAGATCCCCACCGAGTTCAACACGTCCAAGCGTGACGAGATCCGGATCTACCCGATCAGCAACGTCAAGGTGTCCAGCCCCTCCGGAGCGCCGGACGACGTCAAGAAGTCGAGCAACGGCACCGACACCGAGCTGCGGATCGGTGACCCGGACAAGACGGTGTCCGGCCAGCAGACCTATCAGATCGCCTATGACGTCAAGGGAGTGCTGAACGGATTCCAGGACCACCAGGAGCTGTACTGGAACGCGATCGGCGATGAATGGAACGTGCCCATCGATCAGGCCGAGGCCACCGTCGAAGGGCCCGCGGCGATCACCAAGGTGGCGTGTTTCCGTGGCCAGCAGGGCAGCGCCGACACCTGTGATCACTCGATCGGCAGCAACGGCGCGGCCAGCTTCCAGAGCAACGGGCTGGACGCGTACCAGGGCATGACCGTAGTGACCTCGTTCCCGCTAGGCACGTTCAGCAGCACGGCGCCGATCATCAAGGAAAGGCAGACGCTGGCTCGGGCCTTCTCCCTCACGCCCGCGACCGGCGGGGGCTTCGCGGTGATCTTCGCCGCGCTGGCCGGGGGCGCCATCGCGATCGTGGCCCGGCGCGGACGGGATGAGCAGTATCTCGGTGTGACGCCCGGGCTGGACCCGGGGTACGGCCAGGAGGCCAGCACGCAGCGGGTCGGCTGGCGTAACCGGGACGTCGTCGCCGTTCAGTTCCAGCCGCCCAAGGACATGCGGCCGGGGGAGTTGGGCACCCTGATCGACGAACGGGCCAATGTGGTCGACGTCACCGCGACGATCATCGATCTGGCCGTCCGCGGCTACCTGCGGATCGAAGAAATCCCGAAGGAGGGCTGGTTCGGCAAGCCCGACTGGCGGCTGACTGAGATCACCCCGGCGCCAGCGGGCCAACTGCTGCGGTACGAGGAGAAGCTGTTCAATGCCCTCTTCCAGGGCCGCAGTGAGGTACTGCTGTCGCAGCTCAAGCAGACCTTCTCCTCGGATCTGGCCAGCGTTCAGTCGATGCTTTACGAGGATGTGACCGACAACGGCTGGTTCCGGGGCAATCCGTCCACCGTGCGTTCCCTGTACCAGGGCGGCGCGGTCGTCGTCGTGCTGGCCGGGGTGGGGCTGACCTGGCTGCTGGCCACCCGGACCCGGTTCGGGCTGATCGGAGTGGCGATCGCCCTGGCCGGTCTGGTGATGCTGGTGCTGGCGCCGCGCATGCCCGCCCGCACTCCGAAGGGCACCGCCCTGCTGGCCCAGGCCAGAGGCTTCGAGCTGTACCTGTCCAAGGCCGAGGCGAACCAGATCCGCTGGGAGGAGGGGCAGGACATCTTCAGCCGCTACCTGCCGTTCGCGATCGTGTTCGGCGTGGCCGACCGTTGGGCCAAGGTGTTCGAGGACCTCGCCCGGTCCGGCGCCAATCTGGCCACCCCCACCTGGTACGGCGGCAACTCGTTCCAGAACGGCGTGTTCAACTACCTGGTGTTCAGCAGCCTGATGGACGACTTCGGAGGGGGCCTGGTCAGGGCCGCGAAGTCGTCG
>CALMAR010000117.1:666-4163 GCA_937859855.1 uncultured Kineosporia sp. | reverse complement strand
GCCACCACCAAGTGCCATGGGCCTTCTTACAGGCCCGATTGCCCGGCGTACCCGTAGTGCCGCAGGGGCAACGCTTGTAGACCGAACCGCGGGCCATCAGTCTTCGTCGCCCTCGTCGTTGAAGGAGAGGTTCGCGAAGATCGCATCAGATTCCTCGTCCAGACGGCGCTCCATCTCGGCCAGATCCGGAGGGAGATCGGGAACGATCTCATCGTTATCCCGCATCTGCTGCCGGGTGTTGACCAGCAGATTCCAACTATTGACCGCTCGGGCACTGTCGGGCGGGGCAGCCTGATAAGCGCGCATGAACTGATAGTGGTTTAAGAGCCGCCGGACCCTCATTGCGTCCGGCACTCGCCGGACCTGCGGAGCGTCCTCGACGTACCCGGCTGAATCAATCCAGGTCACGTCGCTGGCCGGGTCGGCAAGCCAGGCGACGAGCTCGGTTACCGGTCGGACGATCCCAGGCGATGACTCGACCTCTCGCACCCCTGGGGGAATGTGGAAGACGGCCGGCGGCACATTGAGAGCGATGGCGAGGATCTGCATTTCGGCGACGGTCAGACCTTCGCGGTGACCCTTCTCGATGTTGTTCAGCGTCATGCGGGGGATACCGCAGATCCGCGATAACTCGGCGACGGTCATCCCGCGCTCCTTTCGCAACCGCTGAACTTCGGCGCCAATCGATCGAGACAGATCGATTCGCCACCGCTTGAACCCTGTCTCGCGCGCCTCCCGTTCAGCGTCCCTACTAGGGCCTCGCGGGTCGGTCATCCGCTCCCAATCTGCACTCTGAGCGTTCATATAGAAGCGAGCTTGACACATGAGTAGTCAGAAGGGCAACCTCTCATTCATCATCCGTCATGAACGATGAAATAGCGGAGTGCACGATGAATGTTCGAATCCCGAACCGCGTCGCGTCGTCGCGGCAACCCGCCATCCGGCGCCCTAACGAGCGCAAAGCCCCGGTCACCTCCTCGGACGTCCTGGCCTATCCGGCCAGCGTCCCCCTGTGGCCCGAAGGCGGTCGAGCTCTCGGACTCTCCAGAGGCGTGACCTACGAGTTGGCCAACCAAGGAACGCTGCCCGTTCCGGTCCTCCGGCTCGGGCGGCGCCTTCTAGTTCGACGAGTAGACCTGCTCGACTTCCTAGGCATCAAGGAGTCGGTGTGACCATCGCTCCGGAGCGAACAATCGAAATCGTTCCTGCGCCGCCTGTTCTGACCCCGCTTGAGGCGTTCGCTCTAGCCCTTGCCGAGTACCGGGGCGCCCACTGGCCCAACCGTGACTCCGCCTTTTACCGGCTGGAGGATGCCGCTGACCTGGCTGGGCTGGATCTCTGCCACTGCTGCGCGAATGGCGTTCCATTCGATCAGGCTGGCATCGCCACCCGACCCTGCTGCGGCGAGATCGTGTGCCTCGGCTGCGACGAGGAGCACACCCGCACCTGCACTGTCTACCTTGCGTGGGCTGCAGAGGGTGCCGCAGCGGAGTCGGTCTGGTGAGGGCAAACGAACGCCGCCCCGCTGGTGACGGGGCGGCGGATGAGCGGTCAGCACCTGGCGGGCGCGATGGGCTCAAGCACACAGTATCGACCGAGCTGGCCGTGGCGCCCGACGACATCGCTGTCGCGATGCAGGTGGCGAACGCGGACCTGTCCGCGCCAGAGCTCGAGCTCGGCGTCATCGGTGCCTGCCTCGCCTGCCCCGACCGGGTGACCGAGTTCCTGGGACCGCTGGAGGCCGGCGACTTCGCTGACCCGCGCCGACGAGAACTGGTAAAGCTGCTCCGGGACATGGCCGTTCGAGGTGTGCCGCCCGAGATCCCACTGGTAGTCGACGCTCTCCAAGCCGATGGCCGTCTCCCAAACATTGCCGGAGAGAATCTCGGCATCCGGCTGCACGACGCGCTGCGCGCTGCCGCGGTCCCGGCCTCGTTGCCGCACTACCGGCGGTCGCTGATCCGGATGCGCTGGCGGCGCGAAGCTCTCGCGCTGGGCGTGAAGCTCATCCAACTCGCCCACCACGGGTCCGACAGCGACGTCCAGGCTGCACTCGACGCCGCGGTGAAGGAGATCGGCCGGTCCCATAACCGGTTAGCCGGCCAGGCCTCCAGCGACAACGAGAGGCGGCGCACCGCGTGACCGAGAACGACCCGGATCTCGGCGAGTCTCTGACATTCCGAGGGGCAGTGTCAGAAACGAATGCTGCCCTGATCAGCGGTTCTGACAGCTCTGACACGTCTGACGCAATTGACGAAAGTCCGAGCCTGCTCGCTGGGCTGAGGAATGGGCGATGGCTCGATGCGCAGGTGTTCCCCCCGCTGCAGTGGGCTGTGCCGGGGCTGCTCCCGGAGGGATTCTCCCTCGTGGTCGCGCCACCGAAGGCTGGCAAGTCGTGGCTGGTCCTGGGCTGGATGCTGGCGCTGGCGAGCGGCGGCACCGCACTCGGGCACATCAACATCCGCGAGCCGCAGGACGTTCTCTATCTCGCCTTGGAAGACGGGCACCGGCGCATGCAGTCCAGGGCACGCCTCCTGCTGGGCGATCACGGCGACCCGATCCCGGAGCGGTTCCGGTACATCACCCAGATAGCGCCCGGCAGCGTCGTCTCCCTGCTGAAGGAGTACCTCCGCCTGTTCCCGGCGACCCGCCTGATCGTGCTGGACACCCTTGGCAAGGTCATGCCGCCCGCCGCGCCAGGAGAGTCCGCCTATGCCCGTGACTACCGCGTCGGCGGTGCGCTCAAGCAGATCGCCGACTCCTGCCCTGGTCTGGCGATCCTCGCCGTCCACCACGACCGCAAGGCCGGGTCGGAGGACTTCGTCGACAGCGTCAGCGGAACCCACGGCCTAGCCGGTGCGGCCGACGCGGTGCTCGCGCTGCAGCGAGCCCGGCAGTCGAAGGACGGCATCCTCCGCGTGACCGGCCGCGACGTCCCGGAGGAGTCGTACGCCCTCGAATTGACGGGCATCGGCCTGTGGCAGCTGAACGGCATCGACCTAGCCGAAGCCGCCTCCCGCGCACACGAGCACGTTGACGAAGGACGCCTGTCCGACACGAGCACCGAGGTGCTGGCGTTCATTCGGCAGGCCGGTTCGGCAGGCCTGCGAGCCAAGGATGTGCGGGACAAGTTCGGGGCGAACGCCGACAAGTACCTCCAGCGCCGCGTGGCCGACGGGACTCTGATCAAGCCGAGGTATGGGCACTACGTGGCCGCAGACGTATATGCGTCAGGGCCGTCAGAAGTGTCAGAGTCGCAGGTCAGGACGCTGTTCAACTCTGACACTCCGACTCCAGCACTGTCGGAGGAGTCAGAGTCATGAGCCAACTCGACCGCCTCGGCGAACCCATCGACCCACCAGACCCCGGCGCTGATCACGACGCCGGGTACTGCTGCGACGGGTGGATTGGCACCGATCACCGGGGCCGGCCGCGCCCCTGTCCGACCTGTCGGCCGCATCTGGCCCGCATCCCCGGCCTGCCCTGGTGGCGCTCCG
>CALMAR010000117.1:0-656 GCA_937859855.1 uncultured Kineosporia sp. | reverse complement strand
GCTTCCGGCGGCGGCTACCGGGCGCGCCGCCGGAAGCGCCGCCGCTGAACGCATTCCCAAGAACGCCGCTCGCCACCCGGTCAGCGGAACGCACTGCACATAAGGAGAAACACCAATGGCCCGCACTACGACCGCGTCACCACCCGCCCTCGCGACACCCTCACAACCGGCGCCCGGCGGGACCCCGATCCCGCTCGAACCGGTCGACGGTAAAGGCCGTGTGATCCTCCCGGCCACAGGGGCCGGCCTCGTCGCCTGGATCAACCATGTCTTTCGCGGCGTCACCCGCGGCCGAGGCGATGAAGCCCTCACGAACGCCCTATTCCGCGACCTGCCGAGTGATGCGGTGGGGCACCTCGCCGCCTTGATCGAACGCGCCCGCGGGGCGGAGCGCGAAGCCGCAATCCAGGAACTCGCAGGCGACGACGGTGCCGCGAAGCTGCTCATTGAGCGCGCACGGGCGGAGGGGCACGCCGCCGGCCGCGCCGAAGCCGAGGCCGAGCACGCCACCGTGATCGCCTCCCGCGACGCCCACGACCTGGAAATGTCGAAGCGCCGAGCGCAGGTCTGGGATGACCTCAAATGGGCGCTACTGGCGAGCTTACCTCCCCGCTCCCGAGGGCGCCGTCAAACCTGAATCAGGCGGCGCCCTCGGG
>CALMAR010000116.1 GCA_937859855.1 uncultured Kineosporia sp. | reverse complement strand
GTCAGGGCTGGCGGCGCAAGCGGGTGGCCCAGAGCACGGCCGCCGAGCTGGCCGCGTTCGGGATCGAGCCCCGGCACTTACGGGCCTTCCGCACCGCCGCCGATCGGGAGGCGGGCCTGGTCGAGCAGGTGGTCAAGCCGATGCGTGGCCAGCGGGACGCGGAGGCCGCGGTCCGCGCCGAGGAGACCACCCGCGAAGTGTCCGCGCTGTGTGTCCGCCTGCATGCGGCGCTGGTGAAAACCGCGCTGGAGCGGGGCACCTCGTAGTTCCGGTGGCCGATCTGGTGCCATCTGCTTCGCGCCGGGGGGCCTCGGATGGCTCGCTGCAGGCCTGGAATTCAGCCGTAGCTGGCCGCATTCCGGCCAGTTGAAGGGGGCCGATGCCTGGGCGGGCAACAGCGAGTACGGTGGCAGGGTGCGGGAGCTGGATGTGGTCGGGGTCAGGGCTGAGATGCCCGCCAACAGTCCGATCGTGCTACTGCGGGAGCGGGATGGCGACCGTTATCTGCCGATCTGGGTCGGCGAGCCGGAGGCCCGGGCCATCGCCGTCGTCCAAGAAGGGGTGACCCCGTCCCGCCCGCTCACTCACGACCTGTTCAAGGATGTGGTCGAGGCGATGGGCCGCAGGCTGGAGGAGGTGCGGATCACCGCGATCCGGGACAGCGTCTTCCACGCCGAGCTGGTGTTCGACGGCGGCCTGGTGGTGGAGTCCCGCTCGTCCGATGCGATCGCCTTGGCCCTGCGGTTCGGCTGCCGGATCGTTGGGGCGGAGGAAGTGCTCGAGGCGGGCGGGGTCTCGGTACCGGATGAGGACGAGGACGAAGTGGAGAAGTTTCGCGAGTTCCTCGATCAGATCTCTCCGGATGATTTCGGTGAGACCGGACCGTCGTCAGAGCGCTCCTGACCGCCTCCCTGGCAGCTCGGGCCGCCCGAGTCTCAGCCTCAGCCAGAGGTTGAGACTTGTGCCGAGCTGCCGATCAACTCTGCAGGTGAGAGGCCAGCTCGGCGACACGCCTGTGACGCCTGGTTAGCGTCATTGACCTGAGGGCGCAGGCCGCCTACCGTTCGAAGCGAAACGTCCTCGATGTAGTTTCCCCGCTGTCATCCGGCTCCGGCGCCCGCCGGTGAGACTGGAAATGAGCGATGGACCGGCCACGGGGAGGGCGCACCGCATGGATGCTGAATGGCTGCCGACCACATCGAGGAGATGCCGTGACCGGACCGGGCGACGCCCATGGCCCTGACAGCGGCGTGCCCGAACACGTGGCCGCGCAGGCCCAAGGCATGCTCTTCAACGACGATCTGCCCGAGCTTGACGAGCAGGCCGGTTATCGCGGCCCGATCGCGTGCAAGGCCGTCGGTATCACCTATCGGCAGCTCGACTACTGGGCCCGGACCGGCCTGGTCAAGCCCACCGTTCGCCCGGCCACCGGCTCCGGCACGCAGCGGCTGTACAGTTTCCGGGACATCCTGGTGCTCAAGGTCGTCAAGCGCCTGCTCGACACCGGAGTGTCGCTGCAGCAGATCCGGATCGCGGCCACTCACCTGCGCGACCGCGGGGTGGAGGATCTGGCCCAGATCACCCTGATGAGTGACGGCGCCAGCGTCTATGAATGCACCTCGGCCGACGAGGTGATCGACCTGGTTCAAGGCGGCCAGGGCGTGTTCGGGATCGCCGTGGGACGGGTCTGGCGCGAGGTCGAGGGTACCTTGGCGGCGCTTCCGGCCGAGCGCGCGGACGACGAACATCCCCTTCCCGGGGACGGCGCCGACGAGCTGTCCCGTCGCCGGGCCGCCCGGGCAACAGGCTGATCGGCTCGTTTGGGCAGAGCTCTCCGCCCGATCAGGCCCGGTCGCCAGTGCGCAGCTGACTTCGCTAGACCGGGGAGGGGGCGGCGGCCAGCGGGGTCCGCGCCCGGCCCCGCTGATTGACCCGCAGGATCCGGGCCAGGTGAGCATCGAATCCAGCCGACAGCTCAGCCGCTGGAGCACCGGGCCAGCGATGGATCGGCTGTGAGGCGCCCTGCGCCTGCTGTAACGCGCTGCGCTCCCGGATCGCCGGTGTCAGCACCAGCGGCCCGAACATGTCACTCAGCTCCTGCACTCGGTAACGGTGCTCGGGGGAGCGTTCCCGATACCGGTTCACCAGCACCCCCAGCGGCTGCAGGTGCGGGGCGCTGGTCCGGCGGACGTCGTCGATCGCATGCAGGGCCCGGTCGGCCGCGGTCACCGAGAACAGGGCCGGCTCGGTCACCACGATCGCCCGGTGACTGGCCCCCATCCCGGACCGGGTGATGGCGCCCAGCGACGGCGGGCAGTCCACCAGCACGAGCCGGTAGGAGTCCTCCAGCGAGCGGATCGCCTGAGAGAGCCGGGCCAGCGTGCGCTCCGAGCCGCTCGGGCGATCCAGGGCGGCGATGTCTCCGGACCCAGGCAGTACATCGAGTAGGCCGCCCTCGGGCGCCCAGCCGCTGGGCACCACCGTGGTCTGCACCACATTCCGCCGGGATGCGCTCAGCACCGTTGCCACGTCGGATTCCACATCGGCCGAAACATCAAGCCCCAGAGTCGCATCGGCCTGCGGATCGAGGTCCACGACCAGCGTGGGGACTCCTCGCGCCAGCGCCGCCGAGGCGATTCCCAGGCACATCGACGTCTTCCCGACGCCGCCCTTCAGGCTGCACACGCTGACCACGATCACGGGATCCGACGCTACCCCGTCGCCGCCCGGTTGTGCTGCCCCGGCTGGACCACAACGCCGGAAAGCCGGTCGCAACGGCTTGCTGGAATGGACGTCGCCGAGCCCGAGTTGAACACCGGCAGCAGGCCGGCTCGTTTGGTACGGTCGTGCGCGTCCCAGATCCCTCGCGAGCAGCAGCGCACAGCGGGGCCCAGGTCTGGGGCGGCCGATGATCCCACGCGGGAGAGCCCCGGACCAGACAGTCCGACCGTCTGTTCCGAGGCGCCGAAGGGGCAACTCTCCCCGGAACCTCTCAGGCACCAGGACCGCGAGGGCGAGGCAACTCCGGAGGGCAGTGCGGCCCGACGGATGGGGAGGCATCCATCCGGTGCTCAGCGATCCCTCCTGATCCAGAGGGGATCGACAGCGAGTACCGGCGCCGACGTGAGCAGGAGCCTCCGATGACCTCGATCACAGATCGCCCCGTCAGCCCATCCGGACCGGTGATCGGTGCCAGCCCGGTACCCGGTTCTGATCGGACCGAGGACCACTCGGGTTCAGTCCGCGCCAGCTTCGCCGACCGGCACATCGGCTCAGGGCCCGGTGCCCAGCAGCAGATGCTCAGCGCCCTGGGGATCAGCAGCATGGAAGCGCTGATCGACCAGGTGATGCCCCCGGCGATCCGTGACCGGGGCCGCGCTGGCCGCGCTGGCCGCGCTGGTCGCGCTGATGGTCGGCCGGACCCGTTGCCCGCCCCGATCAGCGAAGCGGGCGCGCTGGCCGAACTGCGGGCGCTGGCCAGCCAGAACACGGTCGCGGTCCCGATGATCGGGCTCGGCTACTACGGCACCCACACCCCCGCCGTGATCAAGCGCAATGTGCTGGAGAACCCGGCCTGGTACACGGCTTACACCCCGTACCAGCCGGAGATCTCCCAGGGACGGCTGGAGGCCCTGCTCGCTTTCCAGACCATGGTCACCGACCTGACTGGGCTGCAGACCGCCAGCGCCTCCCTGCTGGACGAGCCCACCGCCGCGGCCGAGGCGATGACCCTGATGCGGCGGACGTCGAAGGCTGCCAAGGACGCCGTTCTGGTGCTGGATGCCACCCTGTTGCCACAAACCATCGCCGTGATCGGGACCCGGGCGCAGCCGCTCGGCATCACCGTTGTGCTGGCCGACCTGGCCGGGGCCCGCGACATCACCGCCGAACTGCGGCGGGCCGCCGATGGCCGAGGCTGCTTCGGGGTTATCACCCAATACCCCGGAGCCAGCGGAGTCGTGCACGACCTGGCCCCGATGGCGGCAGCTGCCCACGACGCCGGCGCGCTGCTCACGGTGGCCGCCGACCTGCTCGCACTCACCCTGCTGCAGTCACCGGGGGAGGCCGGCGCCGATGTGGCCGTCGGCACCACCCAGCGCTTCGGCGTCCCGCTCGGCTTCGGCGGCCCGCACGCCGGATACATGGCTGTCCGTTCCGGGCTCGAGCGCTCGCTGCCGGGACGGCTGGTCGGCGTCTCCCAGGACGCGGACGGCGTCCCGGCCTACCGGCTGGCCCTGCAGACCCGCGAGCAGCACATCCGCCGGGAGAAGGCGACCAGCAACATCTGCACCGCTCAGGTCCTGCTGGCGGTGATGGCCGCCATGTACGCCGCGTATCACGGGCCGGCTGGCCTGCGGCATATCGCCACCCGGGTGGCCGGCTCAGCGGCTGCGCTGGCGAACCGGCTGCGACGCAATGGGTTCGAGCCGACTCACGACGCGTTCTTCGACACCGTCACGGTGCGGGCGCCCGGTCAGGCGCGCACCATCGTGGACAGGGCCCAGGCCGGTGGAGTGCTGCTCCGGCTGATCGACGACGATCAGTTGTCGATCAGCTGCGACGAGACCACCACGGTGGCCCATCTGAGCGTGGTGCTGGACGCATTCGGGATCGGCGGGGCGGACGCGGAGCGGCTGGACACTGAGCTGGCCCTGGAACTGGCGGACGAGCAGCGGCTGGCCCTGCCGCCGCCCCTGGCCCGGACCTCGCGGTATCTGACCCACCCGGTGTTCACCACCCATCACAGCGAGACCGCGATGCTGCGCTATCTGCGGCGGCTCAGCGATCTGGACTATGCGCTGGACCGGGGGATGATCCCGCTCGGCTCATGCACGATGAAGCTGAATGCCAGCACCGAGATGGAGGCGATCAGCTGGCCCGAGTTCGCCGACCTGCATCCGTTCGCCCCGGCCGAGCAGACCGAGGGGATCCGGACGCTGGTGCATCAGCTGGAGACCTGGCTGGCCCAGCTGACCGGATACGACCGGGTCTCGGTGCAGCCGAATGCGGGTTCGCAGGGCGAGCTGGCTGGATTGCTGGCCATCCGCGCCTATCACCGGGCCAACGGGCAGGCCGAGCGCGACGTCTGCCTGATTCCCTCCAGCGCACACGGCACCAATGCGGCCAGCGCGGTGATGGCGGGTATGCGCGTGGTCGTGGTGGCCTGCGACGAGGCCGGCAACGTCGACCTCGGCGACCTGACCGCCAGGGTCGAGCAGCACGCCGATGCGCTGGCGGCGGTGATGGTGACCTATCCCTCCACCCACGGGGTGTTCGAGGAGGGCATCGGCCGGCTGTGTGAGATCGTGCACGACGCTGGCGGCCAGGTGTACGTGGACGGGGCGAACCTGAACGCCCTGGTCGGGCTGAGCCGGCCCGGGGCCTTCGGAGCCGACGTCTCCCATCTCAACCTGCACAAGACGTTCTGCATCCCGCACGGCGGGGGCGGTCCGGGGG
>CALMAR010000115.1 GCA_937859855.1 uncultured Kineosporia sp. | reverse complement strand
CCGGCCGCGCTGGCCTGGCTGGGTGAGGCCTGCCAGCTGAGCCCCGATCAGCTGGGGGCCGACGCCGGCGGCGGCATGGGCGGCCCGGCGCAGTTCGCGGCCCAGCGATTCGGCGTCCGGCCAGTCGTGGCCGAGCCCATGATCAGCGGATGTGCCGCCGCGGCCGAACTGTTCGGGATCTCCGCCGTCGCCGCGGCCGGTGCCCAGCTGCCCCTGGCCAGCGGATCGGCGGACGCCGCCTGGTGCCTGGGCGTGCTGTGCACCATCACGGACAAGGCCGGCCTGCTCGCCGAGCTGCGCCGGATCCTGCGCCCGGCAGCATCGCTCGGCCTGCTGGTATTCGTCAGCGATCAGGCACGCCCGAGCGGTGCCCCCGAGGGCAACGTCTTTCCCAGCGGCAATGAAATGCCGGCTCTGCTGAGCGCGGCCGGCTTCGACCTGGTCGAATCCGTGGACGCCGCCGAGTTCGCCGAGGCACCAAGGGCCTGGACCGAACGGGCCGAGCAGGTGGACGCCGCGATCGAGGCCGCCCACGGCCACGAGGAGGCTTTTGCCGTTGCCCGCCAGCAGGAGCAGCAGATCGGAGCCCTGCTGGCCAGCGGAGTGGTGATGGGCCGGCTGCTGTACGCCGTCGCCCGCCGAGCCCGCTGAGCCCGCTGAGCCCGCTGAGCCCGCTGAGCCTGCGACACTGACGGCGTGGGCACAGCCGGCTTCGACCCGCGCACGCTGGTCGCGCTGCGACGGGCCCGGGATGCGATGGATCGCGACTACGCCCAGCCGCTGGACGTGCCCGCCCTGGCCCGGGCCGCGCTGATGTCCACCGGCCACTTCGCCCGCAGCTTCCGGGCCGCATTCGGGGAGACGCCGTACAGCTATCTGATGACCCGGCGGATCGAGCGGGCCAAGGCGCTGCTGCGCCGCGGCGACCTGACCGTGACCCAGGTGTGCATCGAGGTCGGCTGTTCGTCGCTGGGTTCGTTCAGTTCCCGGTTCGCCGAGCTGGTCGGGGAGAGCCCCAGCGCCTACCGGGCCCGCGAGCATCGAGACGCCGGCCGGATTCCGGCCTGCCTGGAGAAGATCGCCACCCGGCCGCGCCGATCGAGCTCCGGGCCCTCGTACAGATCAGGAACCAAGAAGCCCGAACCGCTGGCTGGGGCCTAACGTTCGCTCATGGCCGACCTGAACCTCAGCATCCAGTACACCTTCCTGGCCGTCGACGATCATGAGAAGGCGCTGGCCTTCTACCGCGATGTGCTCGGATTCGAGCTGCACAACGACGTCGGCTACGGGGACATGCACTGGCTCACCATGGGCCTGGCGTCCCAGCCCGGGATCGAGCTGGTGCTGCATCCGCCCGGCGCCGACGCCTCGGCTGAGGACCGGGAGACCATCAGAAACCTGCTGGCCAAGGGTGTTTTCGGCGCTCTGGTGTTCTCCGTCAGCGACGTCGATGCGACCTTCGAGATGGTTGAAGCAGCTGGGGCGGACGTCGTCCAGGAGCCGATCGACCAGCCGTTCGGGGTGCGGGACTGCGCCTTTCGTGACCCGGCCGGCAATCTGCTCCGGTTCAACCAGGCCAAGACCGCCTGATCCGGTCGATCAGAAGAGGCCGCCGACGAAGTCGACGGTGCTGTTCCCGCCCGGGACGATGCCGGTCAGGATCTGCTGGCCGTACTCCAGCGGGGTTGCCACCTCGGTCTGGGGACCTTCCCGGGCCTGCAGGTACTGCTGGCCCCCGCGCCAGACCCGGGACGAGCCGGTGACCAGCTGGTATCCCGAGTAGAGATCCACCGGCAGGCCGAACGGCCCGGTGAAGGCGCCGGCCACCAGCAGACCCGCGCCGGCATCGAACTTCAGGCCACCCCAGACGAGGTTCACCCCGGCGCTGACGTATTCGCTGTTCGGCAACTCCTGCGGCGTATTCGCCCAGCGGACGACGTCGTCCCAGGCCTGGGCGGCGTCCTGCCTGAGCGACAGGCCGCCGGTGGCCGGCCTGATCAGACCGGCTGGCAGCCGGGGCACCGCTTGAACGCTGCCCCCGGCCGCACCGGGCAGGATCGCGGCCAGGGCCGAACCGGTTACGGCTGAACCGGCGGCAGCGGTTACAGCGACGGCTGATCCGCTGGTCACCGTCCCCGCACCCGTAGTGGCGCCGTCCGCCTGACTGGTGATCCGCTGTTCGGCGGCGTTCCGGGTCATCACCGTGGCCGCCTCCTGGAGACCAGACGCAGCCGCATCAATGCTGCGGAACAGGCCGCCGTCCCAATCGGCGCGCAGCGCCTCGGCGTCCGGGCCGGACCAGGGCACCGCGTGCAGCCGGGTGCCGACCCGCAGGCCGGCCGCGCGCAACTGCTCGGCGGCCCCGTTCAGGTCGTGGGCGAGCGCGTCGAGCTGATCTGGATCCGAGCCGATCATGGCGGCCATGGACCACTCCTCTGCCGATAGCAGCCGATGTCAGCAGGAGTACGCCGTAAGTGGCCTAATCGGTTCCCGTTGTAAGAATGGCGGCATGCAGATTCCACAGCCGTGGGCCTCTCCGGAGCTGACCTCCTGGCGGCGGCTGCCGATGCACGCGGTGCCGCACCGGGCCAGCGACGGTACGCCGCGGATCGAGCTGGATGGGATCTGGCGGTTCGAGCTGTTCCCAACTCCGGACGCGGCCATGGCCGCTGGCGAGCTGCGGGCCACCATCCCGGTGCCAAGTTGCTGGACCATGCAGGATTTCGACGACGTCAACGGCGTCCACGACCGGCCGCACTACACCAACGTGCAGATGCCCTTCCCCGATCTGCCGCCGAATCCGCCGCAGGCCAATCCGGCTGGGGTCTACGAGCAGGACGTGGATCTGCCCGCCGGCTGGGCCGGGCGCCGGGTGGTCCTGCATGTCGGCGCCGCCGAGAGCGTGCTGATCGTCCAGGTCAACGGGGTGGACGCCGGGATCAGCAAGGATTCGCATCTGGCCGCCGAGTTCGACATCACCAGCCTGCTGCGGGCCGGCTCCAACCGGCTGCGGCTGACCGTGGTCAAGTACTCCGACGCCAGTTTCGTGGAGGATCAGGACCAGTGGTGGCACGGCGGTATCACCCGGCCGGTCTTCCTCTACGCCACCGGCTCGGTCTTCCTGGGCCAGGTGGAGATCCGCAGTGAGTTGTCGGACGACGGGAAGGCCGGCACCCTCCAGGTGCTGGCGCAGGCCGGAGCCGACCGGCCCCTGCCCGCGGGCTGGACCATCCGGGTGGACCACAGCGGGTTGCAAACCGTTGTGGTGCAGCCGATCACGCCAGCCGAGCCGGCCCCGACGGCGGCTGTGGTTGATCCGCGGCAGCGCCTGCAGGTGGACGCCCTGGTCTACCGGCACGCGGCCGGGACGCCGCTGAGTGAGCTGAGCGAAGCCGGCGCCAAGGATGTGTCCGCGTTCGAGTGGCTGCGGCGTGGCCCTGGCATCGGCCAGGCGCTGGTCACCGCGACCATCCCGGGCGTCCAGCCTTGGTCGGCGGATCGTCCTGGCCTGTATGAGCTGACCGTCAGCCTGCACGCGCCGGATGGCAGCGAGGCTGAGCGGGCGTCCTTCCTGATTGGCCACCGCAGGGTCGAGATCCAGGGAAACGATCTGCTGGTCAACGGTTCCCGGGTACTGATCCGAGGAGTCAACCGGCACGACGTGAACGCCGTCACCGGCCGGGTGATCAGTTCGGAGGCGATCTACAACGATCTGGTCCTGATGAAGCAGCACGGCTTCAACGCCGTCCGCACCGCGCACTATCCCAATGATCCGGCCCTGCTCGACCTGTGTGACGGGCTGGGTCTGTACGTCATCGCCGAGGCTGACATCGAAACCCACGCCTACGAGAGGGAAATCGCTCACGACCCGCGGTATCTGGGCGCGTTCCTGGACCGGGTGTCGCGGATGGTGGTCCGCGACCTCCACCATCCCAGTGTGATCGCCTGGTCGCTGGGCAACGAGTCCGGCTACGGCGCCAACCATGACGCCGCGGCGGGCTGGGTCCGGCGGTTCGATCCGGACCGGCCATTGCACTACGAGGGCGCGATCAGCCTGGACTGGACCTCGGACCAGACCGCCACCGACCTGACCTGCCCGATGTATCCGCCGATCGACGCCATCGTGGCCCATGCCCGTTCGGGCCTGCAGCGGCATCCACTGATCATGTGCGAGTACTCGCACGCGATGGGCAACAGCAACGGCAGCCTGGCCGATTACTGGGCGGCGATCGAGGCCACGCCGGGCCTGCAGGGCGGTTTCATCTGGGAATGGGTCGACCACGGCCTGCGCCAGCGGCTGCCCGGCGGCTCGGAAAGATGGGCCTACGGCGGTGATTTTGGTGATCAGCCGAACGACGGCGCCTTCGTCACCGACGGCTTGCTGTTCCCGGACCGGACGCCGAAGCCGGTGATGGCCGAGCATCGGCAGATCGCCGCGCCCCTTCGGCTCGACCTGGCCGATGGCCGCGTGGTGGTCAGCAATCGGCACGAGACGAAGGATCTTTCCTGGCTCCGGGTCCGGGAGGCCTGGCTGCTGGACGGCGAGGAGAGCCGGCCGGTCCAGGTCGAAATGCCGGAAGCCGATGCGGGACAGACTGTTCCACTCGAACTCGAACTCGAACTCGGCGATGGGGACAGCGAAGCAGCTGAGCGCTGGCTGGTGATGGCGCTCGAGACCGCGGCGGAGCAGAACTGGGCTCCGGCGGGCACGTTCATCGGTCACGCCCAGATTCAGCTGCGGGCCGAGAACCGTTCCCTGCTGGCCCGCTCCGGATGCCGGACCGGATCGGAGGCCGGTGATCCTCTGGATCTGGTGGATGCCGACGGGCTGCTGCGGCATCCGCTTCTGCCTGTGCCGCCACAACTCTCGCTCTGGAGAGCTCCGACCGACAATGACCAGATCGGTGGCCTGGCTGAACTCTGGTCCGGCTGGGGCCTGGCCGGCCTCACCCGGGAGCTGACCGGTATCGAGGCCACGCAGCACGGTTGCCAGGTGCGCTCGATATACCGCACCGCCAGCGGTCTGGCCGTCCCGCATCGAATCAGCATCACCCGCCTGCAGCCGATCGAAGGGTCCGGTGCGGCTCTGCTGATCGACGAGTCGGTGGACGTTCCGCCGGAGCTGACCGACCTTCCCCGAGTGGGATCGGTTTTCGAGGTTCAGGCCGGTCTCGGCCAGGTGGACTGGCTGGGCCCGGGGCCGTGGGAGACCTACCCGGATCGGTGCACCGCCGGTGCGAACGGCTGGCACCACGCCGCCGTCGCCAGCCTGCACACGCCCTACCTGCGTCCTCAGGAGAACGGTGGCCGGCACGGCGTGCGCCGGTTCGAGCTGTCCGGAGGCGGCGGGAAGCTCGGCGTGGTCCTCGATCAGGGCCGTCAGGTCAGCTGGTCGCACCACCGGGCGGCCGATCTGGACGCGGCCACTCACGACAACGAGCTGGCGGAGCGCCCGCAGACCGTGGTCCACCTGGACGCTGCCCATCGCGGGGTCGGGACCGCGTCCTGTGGCCCGGACACTCTGGCGCGGTATCGGGTCGGACCGGGGCGCCACCAATGGTCCTGGGTGCTGCTGGGCTGACCTTCGGCCAGGATGAGCCGGTGGACATGTTTGCGGACGACCGGGCCAACCCGGAGCCGGAACCCAGCCGGGCCGCCTACCGGGTGGAGACGATCCGGGCGGCCGAGCAGAGCCTGATGGCCCGCTGCCCTGATGGTGCGCTGATGCAGAGGGCGGCCGCCGGGCTGGCCGCGGCCTGCACCCGGGAACTGAGGCAGTGCACCGGCGGAGTGTCCGGGCGGCGGGTGGTGCTGCTGATCGGCGCGGGCAACAACGGCGGCGACGCGCTCTACGCCGGGGCCCGGCTCCGGGCCCGGGGTGCGGCCGTCACGGCCGTGCTGACCAGCGACAAGACCCACCCCGAGGGCCTGGCCGCCTGCGC
>CALMAR010000114.1:2306-15362 GCA_937859855.1 uncultured Kineosporia sp. | reverse complement strand
CCCTCACCGCCCGGCACTGCCCAACCGGATCAGCCGCCAGGTCAACGTCGACGCCACCGATCTGGACAACCGCCTCCTCGCCGGTCACGGCGACGTCGACGTCACCGGAGCCGGCCTGCAAGCAGCCGCCCAAGCCCGCGTTCTCCGCGACCCAGCACTGCGAGCGGACACCGACCTGGCCACCACCACCGGCATCAGTTACACCGCGATCAACGGAGACGTCGCCCCACTGGACAACATCGCCTGCCGGCGCGCCATCGAGTACGCCGCCGACCGCGGCAGCTACCAGCGCGCCTTCGGCGGACCCACCGGCGGCCGCATCGCCACCAACATCCTCCCGCCTGTCATCCCCGGTGCGGCGCCGTTCGATCTCTACCCCCGCGACCCACGGACTCCCGACGGGGCCGACCTGCCCGCGGCGCGACAGCAACTCAGCACCTGTGGACACCCTCGCGGGTTCAGCACAAACATCGCCTACCGCGCCGACGTCCCCAAGGAAAAGGCCGCTGCAGAAGCACTCCAACAGTCACTCGCCAAAGCCGGGATCACCCTCCACCTACGGGGCTACCCATCCGGGGACTACTACGCCCTCTACGCCGGCAGACCCGACTACGCCCGCCGCAACAACATCGGCCTCATGCAGACGGGGTGGGCGGCAGACTGGCCGGACGGCTACGGAATGCTGACCCAAATCCTCGACAGCCGCACCATCCGCACCGCAGGCGGCAACGCCAACCTGTCCGTCAAAGACCCCGCCATCGACACCGCCATCGACACCGCCGTCGCCGACCTCAACCCAACCCGACGCCAACACCGCTGGACCGCTATCGACCGCGCGGCGATGACCGACGCCTACATACTGCCCGGCATATGGAATGCAGCCCTGCTCTACCGATCTCCTCGCCTCACCAACGTCGTGGTCACCGACGCCTACGGCATGTACGACTACCTCACCCTCGGCGTCAAACGAAGTGTTGAGCCCTAACTCACACACCAATCAACGAAGCACGCGGTTCACGACCCGTCGAGACGTTGACGAGACGGAGCAGGCGAGACGGGGATGCGGGATGGGTGCCGCCGCACCCGAGCGGGAGTCTTATTACTATCCCGGGGTGACCGGAGGGCTGCCCAGGCATGACGTTGGGACCATCTACTCTCATCGGGAGGGCGAGGTCGATGCCTCGGCCTGGCCGGTGTTCAGCGACAACGTGCTGGACCTGCTGCGGTCCGTCGGTGAGGTGCTTCACCCCGATGCGGGCGAAATCCTGTGGGAGGCGGGCGACCCCTACGACTTGAACCTCGTGCTGACCGGTGGGGTGCTTCTTGTCGACCGACGAGACAACAGAGTCGTCTTCGTGATCGAGGAAGGCGACTTCGTCGGCGAGCTGGGGATGCTGATGGGACAGCGCGCGTTCCTGCCCGGCATAGCCATGCAGAACACATCCCTGTTGCGGGTGCCTGCGGCGGAACTGCGGCGGCTCGTGGAGACCTCGGTCGAGTTCAGCGACGTACTGCTGTCGGCGCTGGACGCACGGCGGCGGTTGCTGAAGCGGCTGGGTGAGGGCGGCCTGGTGCTGGCAGGTGACGAGGACCAGGATCTGCACAGGCTGCAGGAGTTCGCCGAGCGCAACCAGATCCCCTACCGGACGGTCCTTCGATCCGACACCGGCCCCTGGGCTGAGCTTGCGCAGACCTGCGACCTGCCCGAGTCGGGAGCGGCCGTCGTCACCGGACAGCGCCGGGTACTTGCCGCTCCGACAAGCCGCGACCTGGCGACCGCGCTCGGGATCGACCTGTGGAGCATCTCCGACGGATCCCGTTGCGACCTGTTGGTGGTGGGTGCCGGACCGGCGGGGCTGGCTGCGGCCGTGTACGGCGCTTCGGAGGGCCTGGACGTGGTGGTCGTCGAGGACGTCGCCATCGGCGGTCAGGCAGGCAGCTCATCGCGGATCGAGAACTACCTCGGCTTCCCCCAGGGCGTGTCCGGAATCGAGCTGGCCCGCTCGGCGATGCTGCAGGCCGTCAAGTTCGGGGCGCGGCTTGCGTCACCTCGTGCCGTCACCGCCGTGACCCGGGGCATCGGTGACGCCTTCCGGGTCAGGCTCGACGACGAGCTCGACATCCTGGCCTCGGCCGTGGTCGTCGCCAGCGGCGTCCGGTACCGGCGCCTGGACCTTCCCGGCCTCGCCGACCTCGAAGGGCGCGGTGTCTACTATGCCGCGGGTCAACTCGAGGCTCCGCTGGTGGTTGGGCAGAACGCGGTAGTCGTCGGCGGCGCGAACTCCGCCGGCCAGGCAGCCCTGTTCCTTGCCCGGCGGGCGAGGAGAGTCCACGTCCTGATCCGCCGTGACGACGTGCGCGCCACCATGTCGAACTACCTGGCGCAGCGCCTGGCCCATCACGAACGCATCACCATCCACCCTCGCTCGGAGCTGTCCGAGGTCCACGGCGCCGACCGGCTCACCGGCGTGACGTGGCGCGACCACACCCGAGATCGTGACGTGCGGCTCGACGCGGCTGCTGTGTTCGTACTCATCGGTGCCAAACCCTGCACCGCCGCGTTGCTGGACGCGGGAGTCGAACTCGACGACAAGGGCTTCGTCGTCACCCATGACGGCTACGCGACCTCGGAACCCGGCCTGTTCGCCGTCGGGGACGTACGCGCAGACTCCGTCAAACGTGTCGCCTCGGCCGTCGGCGAGGGTTCCGTGGTGATCTCCGCGGTCCATTCCTACCTCGCCGGGCGCGAACCAGCATGATCCCTGAGCCAGGGGCTGGTCTGCCTCGTGGCCTGTCCGCCAAGTGCGAGCGGTCATGCCGCGATTCGCTGGCGCTGGCGGTCGCGGACGGTTGCGGATCCAGCGTGTGCGCTCTGGAATCCGCGCGGGGGTGGTAGTTAGCCTGCCGGGGTGGCCGTGAGCGTGCAGGCGCCGATGGCCCCCGCCGTGCGTGCGCCCCGAGGGCCTTGGCTGGTTGCGGCGGGGCTGTTCGTCGTTCTCGCCGCGTACGGCGGTCGCTACGGCTACCACCGCGACGAGCTGTACTTCATCGAAGCCGGACGCCATCCGGCCTGGGGTTATCCGGACCAGCCGCCGCTGGTGCCGCTGCTCGCGACTGCCTGGGACGCAGCGGTCGGCGGGCGTCTATGGCTGTTCCGGCTGGTGCCCGCGTTCGTCGCGGCCCTGGTTGCGCCCCTCACCGCATTGACGTCGGCTCGCCTCGGCGGCTCGGTACGCGAGCAGCTGGTCGCGGCCCTGCTCGGCGCGGTGATGACGGTGACGGTCGCAACCGGGCACCTGTTCTCCACCGCGACGTTCGACCTGACGCTGACGGTGGGGACCGTGATGCTGGCGCTACGGGCCCTGGATGAACGGTCGCTGGCGTCGTGGCTGGTTCTGGGGCTCCTCGCCGGGATAGGGATGCAGGTGCAGCTGCTGCCCGGCGTCGTGTTGGCGTGCGGGGTCCTCGCCCTGCTCCTGGTCGGCCCGCGCGGCGTGCTGCGCTCACCGGGCCCGTGGGTCGGCGCGGCAATGGCCTTCCTCATCGCTGCGCCGTACCTGCTCTGGCAACAGCTGCACAGCTGGCCCCAGTTGGACGTCGCCGCCGACATCGCGGCCGGCAACTCGACCAGCTCCCAACCGCGCTGGGCCATCATCCCGTTCCAGCTGGTCATGACCGGACCGTTCATCTGCCCCGTGCTGGTCGCCGGCGCGTGGGCGCTGGCCCGCTCGCCGGCGCTGCGCCACAGGCGCTGGCTGGTCGTGGCGTACGCGCTGCTGCTGGTCGTCATCACCGTCACCGGCGGGAAGCCCTACTACGCCTCCGGACTGGTGCCGGCCGTAGTGGCCGCCGGAGTGCCGGCGACGCTGCGCTGGATGCAGCGGGCGCGCTGGCGGACAGTCATCGGCGGGGCGCTGCTCGTGCTGCACATCTTCGGCACCCTGACCGTCTGCCTGCCGGTCTACCCAGTCGGCTCGTCCGGATACAAGGTCGCCGACGGCGCCAATCCCGACACCGGAGAGACGGTCGGCTGGGACCGGTTCACGGCGCAGGTGGCGACCGCCGTGGCAGAGACCAGCATGCTGAACCCGGCACCGGCGTCCGGAGCCGGCATGATCGTGCTGGCCGAGAACTACGGCGAGGCGGGCGCCCTGGACCGGGCGTCGCGCGAGGGCACCGCGCTGCCGGACATCTACTCCGGGCACAACGCGTACGGACAGTGGGGGCCGCCGCCGCCGTCTGCCCGCTCCGCGGTGGTGGTCGGCTACGAACGCAGCGACACCGCCGCCTGGTTCACGTCCTGCCGCAAGCTCGGCACTGTCACGACGGGCGTCGACAACGACGAGAACGACGGCCTCATCCAGTTCTGCACCGGCCTGCGCGGCCCCTGGCCCCAACTCTGGAAGAGCATCCGCTTCGTTGGCTAGTTCCAACCGAGGTCAGCAGAAGTCGGCGCGCAACGTCCGCCAGACCGAACGATCCCCGCGGCGCGAAGCGTGGTCAGGTCGCACCCGCCTGCACGGTTCGAAATCTGCGAATCCACAGCCGTGCCAGCATGTACCGCGCCGGCCCCACCTTCGAACCGATTGATGCAGACCGTTACGCCCGACGAGCGGCGATGCCGTCGACTCTCAGTTCAGCTGACTCATCGCGATGGCTTCCGGTCGAGCCAACGTGCTTGTCCGGGGCCACCGGACCATTCTTCAGGACACCGTACAGGGCCATTGCATGGCCTCGGCCGACTCCGTACTCATCCTGTAACCAACCCAGCACATCAGCTGCTTTCGTCTGCGGTGTGTATCCCCGCGCGTCAGCCTCGTCGAGCAACTGCTGCGGCGTCCTGCCCGTCTTGGTCTCGATCGCGTCGAGATACGCCTGATACGACATCTGGAAGCCCTCCGTCGACTCGGTACGTCTTCGTCCATACTGACCAGCCAACCCGTCGACAGTCATCGGAGCCACCGCACCGCATCAACCCGGCACACGTCCATGGCCGGCTCTCCGCTCTGACGGGGTCCAGCCTAGGATCCTCCGGGTGTCCAGGCCGACGTCGGGCGTCCGGTCTTCGCTGTGGCCGGCCGGCCCCGTGCAACGTCGTGCAGCTCGGGCGATCAATGTGGATCGCACCTGGAGGCGGTTGACGAGACCGAGATCGGTCATCCGCACTGGAGACCAGCGGACCTGGGTGCAGCGCAGCAGGGCCAGGAACTGCTCCCGCGCGGCGATTGAGTCGCGGTCACGCCAGACCGCCTTGAAGCTGATCGCGTCGTCTAGATCTTGAGGCCGGTCTTCTCCAGAATCAACCGAGCGGCGCTGTTCCTGGCCACGTCCTTCCGCGAGTCGGACAACGGCTCGGCGATGGTCACCGTGCCCTGGGGGCCGAAGACCTTCATCTTGCCCGCGCCCGCACGTTCCACCTCGCCACCGGCCTTCTGGATTTTCTTGACCAGATCCCGAGCGGCGGAGGAGCGCCAACGTTCAGCCATGCTGACAGCCTAGATCTACGGCTGGTCAGCCACGGGATGCACCTCGTCGTACGTCCCTGACAGGGATCATCGGGCCTGACAAGCGGATCTCCGCGCTGCGTCGGTTCCTGCGCTCCGAGGTATCCGTGGTCGGCCGACGTGGACCGGCTGAGCAGCGGCCGACCGGTCGCCTCGTGGGCTGACAAGCCGTCATCAGCCGGACGGGAAGGAGACGCGGTGAGCAGCATCAGGGCCTTGGTATCAGGCGGGTTCAGACCGCTACTCGACCTTCCTGCGCGAAACGACCCCGGGCCTTGAGTGTTTGTAGATCATGCTGTTATCGTCCCGGCGACGCGCAAAAGTCACTGCCCGGTAGGTAGTCCGGGCCACGCGGAAGCGTTCGTGCAAGTGTTCTGGATCCACCCGAGATCCTGGGCCACCGGTTGCGTCTCTTGCCCAAATCTACGCAAGGGACGTCCACAATGCCCAACTCATCCCCCTTTCGTGTGCTCGTCGTCGGCGCCGGCCTGGGTGGCCTGTGCCTGGCCCGATCGTTGCGGTCGGCCGGCATCGCCGTGCAGGTGGTCGAACGTGATGCCACCCCGTGGGACCGCCCTCAGGGCTACCGGCTCCACCTCGAAGCCGACGCACTCGCCGCCCTGCGCGAGGTTCTGCCACCCGAGCATGAGGCGCTGTTCGAGGCGACCGCGATGCGGACCGCACCGTTCACCACGGTGCTGTCCCCCGATCTTTCGGTGGTCCGACGCGTGCCAACCGACGACAACCAAGACCACACCGTCTTCCCGGACTACCTCACGAACGGCCCCGAGCACCGGAACGTCGACCGGGCTGCGTTGCGCGAGCTCCTGCTCGACGGACTTGATGACGCCCTGGTCTTCGGTAAGCGTCTGGTGTCCTACACCGCCACCGAGGACGGCGTCGAGGCCAGCTTCGCCGACGGCACCACCGCCCGCGCCGACGTCCTGGTCGGCGCCGACGGCATCCGCTCGGCCCTCCCTGCAGGGCGGGCCCCCCACCTGACCACCAAGGACGCCGGCGTTCAGGCGATCTACGGACGGGTGCCGTGGTCGGTTGCCGTCGACCACGTCCCGGCCGAGACCCTGCGTGACATCTTCACCATCGCCATCGATAGGCAGAAGGTGTTCGTCGGCCTCGGCGCGGTCGAGTTCCCCACGTCGCCGCAGAACGCAGCCGAGGCGGCCGGGAGGCCGGGATTGCTCACGCCCCGGGATGACTACGTCGTGTGCATCGTCGGTGGTCGACACGAGCTGTTTCCCGCGTCGCACGCCCAGTTGCGTGACCTGGCCCCCGCCGCGATCCAGCAGGTAGCGCTCACAGTGATCGCGGGCTGGCCCGAGCAAGCGCGCCAGGTCATCGCCGCGGGTGAACCGAAATCGTTCTTCAGCGTCGACATGTACAGCAGCGTCCCCGGTGCACTGGACCGGCCGACGAACGTCACCCTGCTCGGCGACGCCGTGCACGCCATGACCCCCACTCTCGGCCGCGGCGCCAACCTTGCCCTACGCGACGGCGCGCTGCTCGGCCGCGCAATCCGCGCCGCAGCATCCGGATCGGTCCCACTCGCCGACGCCCTCGCGGCCTACGAGACCGACCTCGTCGAGTACGGCTTCGCCGTCGTGCGCGAGTCCGTCCAGATGGGCGAGCAACGCATGAACCAGAATCCGCTCCCCACGGCCACGACGCGTCATCAGGAAGGCTGGGTCGACCTGCCGTGATCGGCCAAAAGTGGGGGCCTGTTCGTGCGCTCATAACCCCTACCCAGCCGCTGACGCGCCGACGACTACACCCTCGACTGCGAAGAGCTGGCGAACCCGGCATTCACGGCCGCTGGGAGACGCCGTTCAGAGGACATCAGGCGTATGGTTGACATTTCGAGTGGGTGGGGTCTGTCGGAGGTATCCCTGCGCGGGTTCGAGTCGACTTCGCGGCGCACGTCGCCAAGAACACCGGTTCCATCTCCCTCGACGCCAATGATTTTCCAGCTTGGGTCGTGAAGATCTTCAACAACTATCTCTGCGACCCTGTACTCGTCCGCCTGGTCACGTGGGCTCGACTCGAGCGGACCCAGACCGGCGATCTCTTCGGCCCGCGCGGTGGTATCGACGGCCCAACCATTGCGCGCATCGCTACCGAGCAGAAGGAGGGGGTTCTCGTCGACGATCTGGACCCGCTCGACCTTTTCAGCCTGGTTATCGCACGCGGTGGACGACGCGCACGAAAGCCGCCGTCCCGATTTAGCTAGCACGAGGTTCGGGTGTCGTGATTGCCACGCGAGGCGGCGGTGCGGATCTAGCTGGTCGAGACGTACAGGACGGCGTCAGCGACCGCCTGCGCCGAGCAATCAGCCTGGCGTCGGTTGGTTGGGGGCCACTTGCCACCACTTCGAAGCCGGATCCCGTTACACCGCGCTGACATACACCGAAACCATTGCACTGGTGAGCCGCCAACAACCAGGCGGCATCAAGAGACTACCGCTTCATGCTGGTTCGGGGTTTCAGGCGAGCTCGGCCTGGAGGATCTCGGCGACGGGACGACGGGCGCCGACCCGTGCTGGGATCGTGGTCAGGGTCGCGATCACCAGGACGGTTCCGAGCAGTACCGCTGCCAGCGACCAAAACGACGGGAGTGGCGCGAAGTCTTCGGAGATGGTCTTGAACAGGCAGATGCCACACGGGATGCCGAGAGCCGCGCCGGTCAGTGCCAGCAGGGACTGCGTTGCTGACAGCCCTCCGGTCACCTCTCTCGGTGTCACGCCGAGCGCACGTGCCAGCGCTGACGCATGCCGGGTGTCGAGGACGTTTGCCCACGTGATGAAGATGGCGTTGACGGCCGCGAGAGCCACCAGCATCAGGGTGATCACCAGCATGACGTCGTTCAGGCGGTCTGCGCGCAGCTGGTCGAATGCGGTTGCTATCGGCCGCTCTTGGTCCTTGAGCTGGGCATGTGCCGCGAGCACGGCGACGATTCCGCTCACCGTGATCGCGCTGCTGACCACCGCTAACACTGCCCGCCGAGGGCGCCGAGCTGCGATCCTCAGGCCAAGCAGGAGCGAGACGGGCAGTCGCGCCGACAGGGCGATGAGCCATCCCGTCCGTCGGGGTGCGCGGGCCGAGCCGGCCAGCGCTCGGACCGTGCTGATACGGGCCGCACGAACCGCTGGGACCAATGTCGCAGCCACGGCCACACCGAGGGCCACGGAGACGGCGAGTCCGGCGATGGACGCGGTGAGCGACGGATTGGCGGCGGCGGTGAGCAGGCCCGCGCCCGGGTCGGTGAGAAGCGGTGCGGTCAGCCGGCCCACGAGGAGGCCTGCGGCGGCGGCCAGCAAGGCGACGATCACGTACTCCGCGAGGAGCACCGTGGCGACCAGGCCCGGTGTGCCGCCGATGGCCTTGAGTAGTCCGACACGCCGCGTCTGGTCGGCCATCCTGCCGCCGACCAGGACCGCGACACTGGCAACAGCCAGGATGGCGAGCAACGAGGCACCGGTCGTCAACGCCCGCTGTTCGTTGCGCACGAGATTCGCTGCATTGTCGGCGATGTCCTGCCAGGGCTGCAGATCGAGCGGCCCCGCTTGATCCGGGCTGGGGCCGCCGGGTCCGGCATCGACCTGGCCAGGATCCACCGTGTACTTGTCTGCGAACAGCCGGGCCTGGGCCAGGTCAGCCACCTTCAGGTTCAGCAGGTAGGCGAGGTGGGTCGGATCTGGCTGCACCAGGGCGACGTCCGAGCGCGTGAGCCACACCAATCCGGGGTCGGCGTCGACCTGGGCGTTGGCCTCGCGAGAACCCGGTCGGGCCACTGGATTGGAGTAATGCTGTGCGACGCCGTTTGCGATGGCTGCGGTCACGGCCACTCCTGCGACATGGAAGGAGTGGCCACCGAGTGTGATCGACTCCCCGGCATGTATGCGCAGGACGCCGGCCAGCGCGGCTTCCACGACCACGCCTCCATCGGTGACCCAACTGCCCTCGATCACTTTCGGCTGGTCCACTGTCGCGCTCCCGGTATCGCGACCCTCTGCCTGCACGGGCGCGGTCCTGTTGCCTGCGCCGAGCGTGGCGCCGGCAACCGGGTACGGACCGCTGTAGGCGACGACCCCTGGCTTGCTGGTCAGTGCCTGGAGTCCGGCGACGTCGGCGGCCTGTATTCCTGGTACCGCCGCGGCGATGACATCGGGGCCGGCCGTCGCCGCCCGCGTGGTGGCGTAGGGGTGCTGGGTCACTCCGCGCAGGACCAGGCCCAGCGTGAGCGTGGTGGTGGCGGCCATGATCGCCAGCAGCAGCAGTGCGGTCTCAGCCCGGCGTCGCCGCAGGTCACGCAGAACCAGCCGGACCACCAGCAGGATGCGGCCCATCGGGGTCAACCCTCCAGGCCGGCGAGGGCGCCGAGTTGGCCCGTCGTGCCGCCGGTCAGCCGGGTGTCGTCGACGAAGGCTCCGTCCCGCATCGTCACCAACCGGTCGGCGGTGGCGGCGATCCGCGTGTCGTGGGTCACGATGACGAGTGTCTGGCCCGCCTCATGCAGGCTCTCGAACAGGCGCAGTACGTCGACGGTCGCAGCACTGTCCAGATTGCCGGTGGGTTCGTCGGCGAGCACCACGAGCGGCTCGTTGGCCAGCGCCCGCGCCACGGCGACCCGCTGCCGCTGACCGCCGGAAAGCGCCGTGGGCAAGAAGTCGGCCCGGTCGCTGAGCCCGACCTGTTCCAGCAGGTCCGCGGCCCGCCTGCGTGCGACGTGCGGTGAGCGGCCGGCCACCAGGGCTGCCATCTCGACGTTCTCAGCCGCCGTGAGCTCCTCCATCAGATGGAACGCCTGAAACACGAATCC
Source organism: uncultured Kineosporia sp. (assembly GCA_937859855.1). The sequence continues at coordinate 5,025 of CALMAR010000114.1, read as the reverse complement.
CACATCGGTACGGCGTATCCGTGCGAGTGCCCGCTCCCCGAGGTTGTCGATCCGGCGTCCAGCAAGCCATACCTCGCCACCCGAAACTCGATCCAGACCGCCGAGCAAGTGCAGAAGCGTGGACTTGCCGCAGCCGCTGGGGCCCATCACCGCGACCGTCTCTCCCGCAGCGACCGCGAGGTCGACGGCGTCCACGGCGCGTACCAGGCCCTCGCCCTTTCCGTACTCCTTGCACACCCCGCTGGCTCGCAACACGACTGCTCTGCTCTCGTTCACAGTCCGCTCCTTCTGCTGGTCCAGCTCTGTTCGCACGCTTCCAGCCAGCGAAGGTCCGCCTGGAGGCGAAGCACGATCCCCTCCAACAGGAGCGCGGCGTCCGACCGGTCTGGCTCGGCCATCGCGGCGCGTTGGGCGTCTCGCAACCGCCGCAGCAACTCACGGCGTTGCGCATCCACGAGGGTGAGCGGGTCGGCCAGCCGGGCCGATGCCGCCGCGACCAGTTTGAGGTGAAACTCCGCAAGATCGGGTTTGGGCCAACTCACCTCGGTCAGCCACTCGGCGACCCGCTGCTGCCCCTGTGCGGTCAGTTCGTACCTTTTCCGGTCAGACGCCTCCAGCCCGGTCAATCGCTCCGAGGCGACGAGTCCAGCCTTCTCCAGCCGAGTCAGCGTCACATAGATGTGGCCGGCGTTCATGGCCTCACCCAGCGGCCCCAGCGCAGCGCGGAGTCGCGCGCGCAGCTCGTAACCGTGTGACGGCTCCTTCGCCAGCATCGCCAACAGCGCTTCCTGCTGCATCGGCAACCTCCTATAACCGTTAGCCCCTGTATAACCGTTATACCAGCCAGATGCAAGGTCTTCCTGACAGCGTTCGACTGGCCGGCGGTGGCGGAAGGTGGTGCGAGCGATCGAGTCACGCCCGCCGGCAATCCATCCTGCAGACCGTGGCCGACGAGTGCCGACGCCGCTGCGTTGTTCGAGCCTGGGGCGGACCAGCCAGCGGGGCGCCGCGGAGCCCGCCCACAAGAACCTCAAACGCCCGGCGCGCGCGGCGCCGCCTTGGATGGAGGCGTGCTTTACACCAGGCCAGCGGAATGGTGATTGTCGAGAACACCGGCGAAAAGCTCACCCCACAGTCGGTTTCCACGCTCGCCGAGCCATTCCAGCGCGGCTCTGAGCGCACACGCCCGGCCACGCGGCATTGGCCTCGGCCTCGGCCTCGCGATTCTTCAGGGTGCTTGACCGGTGGTCAGGGCGGTCGAGACCGCGAGCGGGATGGAGCGGGGATCGCCGATACCGATGGTGCGGCTTCGTCCGGAGTCGGGGTTGACGAGCAGAAGCGAGTTGTCGATGTCGTGGCGGAACGCACGAGGCTGGTAAAGGGTCACGATTCCGTGGTTGGTCCAGTCCAGCGCCGAGGTGAAGACATCCATCACTGCGGCACCTTGGGGTGGGGATGCTGCTGGACCGCGAGCCGGTGGGCTCACGGTGATCGTCTGCTTGGTCCCCGGGCCGGTCAGGGTGAACTGAAGCGGAAAGTGGTCACCTTCATGGAACACCGAGGGCGTCGTGTAGCCAAGGCCGGTGACGCCGCGGCCGGTTGTACTGACGACGAATCGTTGGGTGACGATGTCGTTGGAGCCCAACCAGGTCGGGACGCCGAGGACAGCCGGGGAGCGTCGGTAGGCGGGGTAGTGGCCGAGCTTGTTGGTTGCCTGCCATGGTCGGCCGTCGGCGTCCAGGCCGAAGGGGGTGGGCAGGCAGCTGCATAGCTGCCGCGCGGACGGATGGCTGGATCCGGGAGTCCATGACCACAGGTGCGCCTGCTTGGGTGAGACCCCCAGGACGCTGCGGGTGAAGATGACGAGGCTGTGGCCGTCGCGGCTGTCGAAGAACAGCGATGTGGGTCGCTCGTCCCAGGTCTGCGGCGGCATGGTCAGGATGTGCTCCGTACCCTGGGCCAGGGTGATCTGGTGCACTCGGATGCTGGCCCGCTTGGCCTCAACGGTGACGGTGGCCCAGGCGACCCGGGTGCCGTCCTGGGACAGGGTGTAGATCCCGGCGGTCTTGTCCCACGGCAACGCCGCGTACGTCTTGCCGTCCTCGGACAGCACCACGGGCGCCCGTCCGGTGCTGTGCAGCGGCTGCGACCTCTTGGCGTCTGTGATCACCCGGGCCTGCGGGAACATGGCCAGCAGCATCCGTGCGCGGGCCATGTGAACCTGCGTCACCGACGGCGTACGGTCGACGGGCAGCCAGCCCCAGTCCTGGGACATGGATGCGCGCCGGTGGCCTCGGTGACTGGTGTGCACGGTGCTGACCACCAGCAGCACAGGCAGCAGGACACCGAGTACCGCGGCGGCCGCCGCCAGCATCATCACGTTGGAGGAGACCAGCCGTAGCCGGGTCCGGCGGTTTCGGGCCTGCTCGGTCGCGCCGGCCAGGTCTACCCGCAGCCCACGCACTTCCTGGCCGGCGATGTCGTCCAGCAACTCCCGCAGGTCACCGCTCACCGGGCCACCTCCTCGCGCAGCAGGAATTCCAGTTCGGGTGCGCGTTCCCGCAATCGGTGCAGCGCGGCCCGGGTCTGCGACTTCACGGTGCCGATCGAGCACTTCATCGCCCGGGCGGTCTCTGCTTCGGTCAGGTCTTCGTAGAAGCGGAACACCAGGACGGCCCGCAGGCCCCGGGGCAGCCCGGGCCCCGGCGCCCCCCCCCCG
>CALMAR010000114.1:0-2296 GCA_937859855.1 uncultured Kineosporia sp. | reverse complement strand
GAGATCCGCAGGTCGACCTCGGCCGACCCGTCCCCTCCGGCGGGTATGTCCGGCAGGTCTGGGACGACGTCCAGCCGCACCCGGGAGGCCCGACGCCGTAAGGCGTCGATCCAGGCCGTACGAACCGCCGTCCGGACATACCCCTCGTGCTTGCCCGCGCTGATAGCTGACCACCGCGGCAGCACCCGAGCCAGCGCCTCCTGCACCAGATCCTCCGCCGCCGGCCCATCGCCGGTGAGCAGCCAGGCCAACCGCAGCATCGCATCGCCCCGTGCCGCCACGAACGCCGCCGGATCTGGGATGTCATCCACCCGCACCCCCTGACTGCCCACACCTATACAGACGCACGAACGAGCATCCATGGATGGGGCTCTGGTCGCGCCACTCGATCGACCATCTGGCTCAGAACGCGTGCCGGCCGATTAGCCAGAGCATCCTCGTCATCGCCGCCTTTCGGCTACCGGCATCACCGTCGGGTGACGTGCTCTGTCCAGTCCGACGCGCTGCGCTACACCACGTCAACCTCTCTGAGCTACGCGTCCTGACTCCTCCCAGCTCCGCGACACCTTGCCGATCGAGCACGGCGAAACAGCGGCCTAGTGAGCGGCTCCGCGTCAGCTGATTGGACCCGAGCGGGTTGACGTCCGCTGTTGTCGTCGGTCGCGTCGACTCCCCGGGAGATTGCGACGCACAGCCAGGACCGCAGCGGCGAGGGAAGCGATGCCTGCGAGACCGCCGGCCATCAGCATCGCGCCGTCAGCGCGCAGCAGGTGGATGAGAGGGACAGCGGCGGCAGTCCCGCCGCCGATGGCGAGCTGGATCAGCGCGTTGCTGGCAGCGAAGGCTCGCCCGGTCTTGTCGGCGGGTATGCGTCGGCTGATCAGCGAGTTCTGCGCAACGTTCACCAAGCCGTTCCCTGCACCACCCACGACGGCTGCGGCGAAGGCCAGGGGTAGAAGTGGCGCCAGACCGATCCCCGCGATGCCGAGGCCGGTACTCAGATTGCCGATGGAAAGCGTGAGCTCGTCACGATCGCGTCCGATCAAAGGCAGTACTTGGGCGCCGATCAACGCGCCCGTACCCCACAGGGTCAGGTACAACCCGTATCCGGATGCGCTAGCTCCGAGTTGGTCGATGAAACGAAATGGGGCAGCGACGTTGTCGACAACTGCACATCCCACGGCGAGAGCCGTAATAGGCAGGGCCACTCGCAGAACAGGATCCCGCGCCAGCAGCCGCGTTCCTCCCTGACCTATCGCGCGAACTTGAGGCGCGGTCGGCGGTCGGCGGCGTACGCGAAGACACGCATAGGCCAAAGCGAGCACAGCGAAGGTGCCGGCATCGACAAGAAGCGCGGCACGGGTACCCAGGTGAGCAGTAAGTACTCCGCCCGCCGCTGGTCCGATAACCCAGCCCAGTCCGACAGCGGTGGCAACGGCGGAGTAACCACGCGCGGCACGGCCCGGGCCGGCGATCACTGGAACGATCGCTGAGGTGGCGGGACGTACCAGGGCCCCCAGCACGCTGAGCGCCGCGAACAGACCCACCGTCGTGGCCGCCGCGTCAATCAGCGCCAATGGGACCGCAATCACTGCCTGCCCGATCAACGCCGCCACCAAGAGTCGCCGTGTCTCGAACCGGTCGACGATCCAGCCGATCAACGGTGCCAGCACGACGATCGGAACAAGCTCAGCGGCCAGAAGTGCCGCAACCCAGACGGCACCTAGCGGGCGCAGTCTCAGCAGCAGCGCCGTCAGCGCGGCCGCGTCGCCCGCGGTCGAGGACGCCACTCCCGCGGCAAGCAACACCAAGTCGCGACGTCCCGATCGAGGCGAAGCGAGCGTCGAGGGGGCCATGGGCGTCCCGGGTACCGGCATGGCCGTCATACCTCGTGCTGAATCAGCATCGGGTGCAGCGACAGGAACCCCTTCACGGGTCTCGCCGTCGCAGGTCGGCGGCCCGGATCAGCGGCACGGTCGCTGAACTGCTGGAATAGGGCGTACACCTGATCCCGTAGTTGCTGGGTCTCCTCTGCGGTCAGGTACAGCGTCCAGTCGCTGAGCGCCGACGCCCGCCGCCACGAGGCGCTGTCCGCGTATCGGGTCGCAAGCCACGCGCGCACCCGCGCAGCGGCCTGATCGGCAACCGTTCGCAACAGCTCGTCTGCGGCCAATCGCTCATCCCGTGTCGCCGGTTCGGCATCGAAGCGCTGACCTGCAGCGACCAGCTTCCACCGCCGGCCCCGGCCGGTTCCCCCGTACGCCACGGTGTCGAAACCGTGACGCCCCCGAACCCC
>CALMAR010000113.1 GCA_937859855.1 uncultured Kineosporia sp. | reverse complement strand
GCGTCGACCACGTCGTCCGGCGCCTGGCCGCGGAGGTCGAGGTGCACGCGCTTGACGTCGAGCGCGGCACTCGACGCGACCTCGATGCCGGCCCGCACCGAGCCGGTGATCGCGACCAGCCCCGGCGTCGGGTGCTCGACCAGGGCGCGCACCCGCGAGGACATGAAGCGCGCTGTCCGCACCGCCGTACCGCCTCGGGTCACCTCGGTCACCTCGGTGACGCCGCGACCCTGGCTGACCTCCACCCGGCGCCCGGCCCGGGCTCCGGCATGGTCAGGCCGATCCGCTCGAAGGTGCGCAGGTAGGCCTGCACCGAAGCCTGCCAGCTGTGCGGGTCAGCGAAACGCCGGCCGCGCAGTGCGGGCAGCTCGCGCAGGGCTTGAGCCAGCGCCCCGGGATCCTGTGGAGGTACGAACCGCACACCCTGGTAGCCGGAGGCGGCCTCGACCAGCCCTCCGACCGAGGTCACCACGACCGGCAGGCCAGCACTCATGGCGATGTGCAGCGGGCCGGAGGACGACGAGCGCCGATAGGGCAGGACGACGGCGTCCGCCAGGGCGAAGTGCTGCCGCGCCTCGGCATCGGTCACATACCGGTTGATGATGGTGATCCGATCCCGGGCCGGACTGGTCCTGGCCGCTTCGAGCGGGCCGTGCCAGCCCTCCCAGGTCTCACCCACCACAGTGAGATGGAACTGCCGGCGGACCGTCTGATCAAGGCTCGAGAACGCCTCGATCAGATCCTCCACGCCCTTGTAAGGACGGATGACTCCGAAGTAGAGCAGGCGGAACGGCTCGTGATCGGGCCCGGGCGACGATCCGGCGCCTGCCGGGCCCGCCGGGCCGGGTTGCTCCCCGCTGGTCACTGAGCTGGACACTGAGTTGGTCGCTGAGCCGGTCACGTGGTCGTAGGGGCCGTGCGGAACCACGGTGACCTTGGCCGGGTCGAGCCCGTAGGCAGCCCGCAACAGTTCCAGGTCATAACCGGAGTGCACGATATGGGCGTCCACCCGGCGCATCAGCGGCGCCATCAGGGCCCGCACGTAACGGGCCGCGCCGGGGATCCGCGCCTCCCCGGTGTCCTGCACCTCGTGCCACTCCATCACCACGGCGGCACCCCGGGCCCGCGCCCAGCAGGCCAGCAGCAGATAGGTGTGCAGCACCGCACCGGTCCACCACTGCAGGACCAGCACGTCCGGGCTCATCCGTTGGAGGAATGCGCGCGCCCGCATGATCGTGCGGCCCCAGTACCAGTCCACGCCGTCCAGAACCTGCACTTGCGGGGCGTAGACCAGGTCGTGGACCGGCGAGCCGATGCGGCGCCGTCCGGGGTACAACCAGCTCGGAACCAGTCGTCGCATCAGGATCGCATGAGCCGGGACGGCAGTGGCCAGCGCGTTGGTCAGCCGGCAGGTGTAGTAGCTGATGCCTGAGGTGAAGCGCCACCCTGAACCCACCACCACGACGCGAGGGCCCGCGCGGTTCATGCGATCTCGCTCTCCTGACGAGAACCGATCGAGGTCAGGTCGATCTCACGGGCCAGGTCCTGGGCCAGGTCCTGGGCCAAGTCCTGGGCCAGGTCAGGCGAGCGGTCATAGTGGGAACGGCGCGGCTGGGGTGGCTGGCTCAGGTGCGCCGGACGTGCCGGATGGGCTGGATGGGCCTGCGAGATGGTGTCGGCGGCCGGAACCATCGCCGTCACGGCCCGGCGAGGCCGCCTGCTGCGCTCCCGCAGAATCGTGCGCAGCACCCGCACACCGTCCCGGACCGCGTTCAGATTGCTGGAGCCGTAGATGCGCTGCTTTTCCACGCTGGGCACCTCATGGATCTGCAGTCTGGACACCGCGGCCCGGCAGTTGATCAGCGTCTCGATCTCGAAACCGTCACCCCACTGCCTGGCCGGGTGGTCCGGCGAAGGGATGGCCAGGTGGGGGAGGATGTCCCGCCAGAATGCGTTGTAGCCATAGCAGAGATCGGTGTAACGGGTCCGGAACATCACGTTGGTCAGCCAGGTCAGAGCCCGGTTGCCCAGGTCGCGGGTGACGGTGATGTCGTCGCTTCCGCCCGTGCCTGCGATCCGGCTGCCCTTGGCGAAATCCGCTCCCGAGGTGAGAGCGGCCAGGAAATCTGGGATCTCGGCCGGATCGGCCGAGCCATCGGCGTCGAACATGATCACGACGTCTCCGGTGGCGGCTTCGAATCCGCAGGCCAGGGCGTTTCCCTTCCCCCTGCGGGTCTGCTGGACGAAATGAGCGCTGGGCATCAGCCGCCGCACCACGTCATAGGTGTCGTCGGCCGAATGCCCGTCGACCACCACGATCTGATGAACCGGAGGCAATTGCGGCAACATGATTTCCAGGTTGCGGGCCTCGTTGCGGGCCGGGATCACAATGCTGACGGTCGGTCGGTGCGGGCGTCGTTTCAGGGTGCTCGTCACAGCGGTCTCCGAGATATCTCTGCTTTGGAATGCCGTTCCGAGGGAACGTTCGTCGGCGTGGATTCCCCCGCCGATGAGAATAACTATCCGACGGCAACAGATGCTCAGCTGTAGCGAGTTTTCAGAGATAAGTAACCGAACAGCCGGCCTACGATTGGCCATCCTGATGGGTCTGCTCGCTCCGGCATGTCAGAGTGGCCGTCAACGACAATAATTCCACCGAAGCATGTTCAGTGAATAATTGTGAGTACGAGCTAATTGCTTGCACAGCAAGAAGTTTCAAGGATCAACGAGTAGCGGCTCTAGTTCGAAGCAAAACCCGATTCGGCTTCTCATCCGGCCCGGACCAGTATTGATGAGCCTGAATTGCTTGGTCAGTTACTGGTGGGATCAATGAGGCGGATGAAGGCGACAGGTCAGTTTTCCCGACGGATATGTCCTGGCTTCGGTCATGGCCGGGGCCGATTTCTCAGCCACTTATCCGGGCGCGCCCGCCCGGACGTTAGGAGCAGACGCACAATGCGGGTCCTTCAGGTGGCACGCCGTTACTTCCCCGAGCAAGGCGGTATGGAGACGCACGTCTCGCAGATCTCCTCGCGGCTGGCGGCCCGGCCCGGTGTCGAGGTGACGGTGCTGGCCACCGACCGAACCGGCCAGCTACCGCGACGGGCCACCATGGACGGCTACGACGTCCTCCGGCGGCGCTCCTGGCCCCGCACCCGGGACTACTACCTCAGCCCGGGTATCGCACCGGTGAGCGCACGGGGTGGGTGGGACATCGTTCACCTGCAGGGGGTCAACACACTGGTGCCGGTGGTGGGAATGCTCGCGGCCATCGCGGGCCGGGTTCCTTTCGTGCTGTCCCTGCACAGCGGAGGGCATTCCTCCGGCTTGCGGACAGCGTCCCGGGGGCTGCAGTGGCACCTGATGACCCCCCTGCTGCGCCGGGCCGCCCGGCTGATCGCGGTCAGCCGATTCGAACGGGATCACTTCGCCCGGGCCACCGGCATCCCGCCCGGCCGGTTCGCGGTGATCCCGAAAGGCGGGGAGTTGCCGCCGGTCGCGCGCGGCATCCGGCCGGGGCCCGGGCGCATCGTCTCGATGGGCCGGCTGGAGCGGTACAAGGGCCACGGCCGGGTGATCGAAGCGTTGCCGCTGATCCGCCGGCAGCATCCGGATGCTCATCTGGTCGTGCTGGGCGAAGGGCCCTGTGAATCGGAGTTGAGGGCCCTGGCTCACCGGCTGGGGGTGAGCGAGGTCGTTCACTGGCGATCGGTGCCTCCGCAGGATCGCCAGGTCATGGCGGGCGAACTCGGCTCGGCGGTGGTCATGGCCGCGATGTCGGACTACGAGGCTCACCCGATCGGGGTGATGGAGGCGCTGGCGGCCGGGGTGCCCGTGACCGGCTGCGACATCGCCGGTATCGGCGACCTGGTACAGGAGGGCCTGGTGGACGGCGTTGCCCCCGGTGCCGACTCCGCGGCAGTCGCCTGTGCCCTGATCGCTGCCCTGGAACGCAGCCGCGAGGCCGGTCATCCGGAACATCGTCCGGGGTCCATCCGCCTGCCGACCTGGGATCAGGCGGCCGAGCAGACGGCACAGATCTACGACCAGGTACTGGGATTGCGGCTGGCGGCCGCCCAATGACGCCGCTACGGGTCGTTCATGTGATCACCACGTTGACGACCGGGGGGGCAGAACGCCAGCTGGAGTTGCTGGCGCGCCGATCTGGCAGCGCCATCACGATTGTCGCCCTGTACGGCGGCGGCCCGGTCGCGGACAGTCTCCGGGCGGCTGGACATCACGTGATCATCCTGGGGATGGCTGGCCCCTGGAAGTACCTGGCCTGGTTCCGGCTGGCCCGGCTGCTGCGCCGGCTCAGGCCGGACGTCGTCCACGTTCACCTGCTCGCGGCCCAGCTGTGGGGAATCCCGGCGGCCGTACTGGCTCGGGTGCCGGTGATCGTCTCGAGTGAGCATTCGCTGATGGACGAGACGATCGAGGGCAGGCCGTACTCACGCTGGCTGCAGGTGCTCTACCGGCTGCTCGAGCGGATGACCACCCGCACCGTGGCCGTCTCGCCGGCCACCGCGGCCCGGCTGCGAAAATGGCGGATTCCGGTGGCCCGGATCGTCGTGATCAACAACGGCATCGACTTCCGGGCGGTGGAATTTAGCCAGGGCATCCGGGCTGAGGTGCGTACCGAACTCGGAGCCGGCCCGGACACCCTGGTGATCGGCGCGGTCGCCCGACTGGATCCGGTCAAGCGCCTCGATGCGCTGCTCTCGGCGTGTGCGCCCAGATTGCGCGATGGCCGCCACCTGCTGGTGATCGCCGGTACCGGAGTGGCCCAGGCCGATCTGCGCCAGCTGGCCGATCACCTGCAGGTGTCTTCGTCGATCCGCTGGCTGGGGGCCCGGCCGGACGTGCCGCGACTGCTCAACGGATTCGACGTCCTGATCAGCGCTTCCCGGGACGAGACCTTCGGAATGGCCGTGGTCGAGGCTCTCGGTAATGGGCTGCCGGTCGTCTACCAGCAGTGCCCGGCCCTGGACCACCTGCCGCACCGCCCTGCTCAAGCGGTGCCGGTCGCCCTGCATTCATCGTTGCCGGCCGATTGGTCCGCCGATTCCGACGAGGTCTCCGCCTTGCGGCTGGCGCTGGACCAAGCCTGCGCACTGACCGATGAACGGCACGAGGTTCCCGCCGAACTGATCGACCGCTACGACGCCGCCCGGGCCGCGCAGGCCGTCGATCGGTTGCACCTTCATCTGACGCAGCGCAGCGCATTGCCGGCTGCAGAACGGGGTTAGCAGTGATCGAGCATCAGATCGGCGCGCAGGCTGACCTGCGCCAACCGCCAGCTGGGCAACCGGAGGCCAGGCGGAGGGGCGATTCAGGGCAGCGGGGCCCCGGGCGCCCTTTCGTGCTCGCCTCGCGGGGCGATGCCCTCACGCCCCATCTGTTCACCGAACTGGCCCGCCGGTATCCGATCGGTGAGATCCTGGCCCCTGAACTGAGGCCGGCCCAGCGGTACGCCGTGGCTGCGGCAACCTTCCGGCCGGGCCGGCGCCGGTGGGCCGAACAGTTCTACAAGAGCCACCTCGGGTATCGGCTGCGCAGCGCGAACGCGGCTCGAGCGCTGGCGGACTCTGGATGCTCCACCGCCCTCGTGTTCCAGGTGCACGCTCTGTTCGAGGTTCGCGGTGCCCCCACGGTGCTCTACGTGGACTGCACCCATCGGCAGTCCGCCCAGCACTGGCCGGACTGGAACCCGCTGCGGGGCAAGGCGTTACAGCGGTGGTACGACCGCGAGACCGCGGCCTATCGGCAGGCTGAGCACATCTTCGCGTTCTGCCGCGCCACCGCGGACTCGTTGATCGGAGACTATGGCGTTGCGCCGGAGCGGGTCACGATCGCTGGGATAGGGATCAACTTCGACGGTGCTGCGCCAGCGGCCCCGGCCGGGCGCCAGGAGCCACCGACGGTCCTGTTCGTCGGCAACGACTTCGTCCGTAAGGGTGGCCCCGAACTGCTGGCGGCGTTCCGGCAGGTACGCCGGGAGTTGCCTCAGGCGCGGCTGCGGCTGGCCGGGGCCGATCCGCATGTGGCCGCCGAGCCGGGGGTTGAGATTCTCGGGCGCATCCACGATCGGAAACGGATGGCCGGGCTCTATGCGGGGGCGTCGGTGTTCTGTGTGCCCTCGCATTTCGATCCGCTTCCTCATGTGCTGCTGGAAGCGATGGCTTTCGGGCTGCCGGCGGTGGCGTCGGACAGTTGCGGGATCCCGGACGTCGTCACCTCCGGGCACGACGGCGTGCTGGTGAAGGCCGGAGACGTGGCCGGGCTGGCGCAGGCCCTGATCAGCCTGCTCACCGATCGGCGCCGCGCCGCCCAGATCGGCGCCGCTGCCCAGAATCGGGTGTTCGGGCAGTTCACCTGGGCCCGTGTCGTGGATCGGATGGCCCCGGCGCTCAATAGTCTGCTGGAGTTGTGAGAGCCCTCGTCCGCCGCGTCCCGCTGATCGCCGCTGGAGCCCTGGCGGTGGTGGTGCTGGCTGGTTCGGCCGTGCGCGGCACCGGGGCGCGGGAGGCCTTCGTCCAGCGCTCGGGGTCGTCGTTCACCCTGTCCGGAAAGCCCTTCCGCTTCGTCGGGTTCGATCTCTACGACGCCGCGGCCAGCGACCGGTATTCGTGCTCGCCCTCGACCCGGCTGACCGATCAGCAGCTTCGGCAGGCCATGGCCTACATCCACCACAACGCCAAGGCGACGGTGGTGCGGTTCTGGGCCTACC
>CALMAR010000112.1:11396-15343 GCA_937859855.1 uncultured Kineosporia sp. | reverse complement strand
CCGGTAGGGCCACCAGCGCCCGCAACGCCGCCCATGTCGCCGGCACCGAGACGACCCCGACCGTCTCCGCCGGCCGCTGACGGTGCTCGCCACCCCCCGCTCTCAGATCCGCATCAGTCGCCGTGCACCGGGCACGGCCCAGCGAAAGGACACTCCGATGATCTCATCGACCAAGACCTCACACGATCGGCTGAGCAGTGGCATTCAGTCCGCAGGGCCGGGCGAGGCGGTGCGATTCCTGCTGGCAGACGTGCTGAACGCCCACCATCCGGAACTGGCTGATCAGGTGCTTGCCGCCGGCGTCGTCGACCACCAGAGGATCGTCCTGACCGAGGACCCGGGACCAGGAGCAGCCGCACAGGGACTGTCCATGCTCTTGGATGCCTTCCCCGACCTCCGCTGCCAGGTGGATCAGCTCTTCACCGACGGCGACACGGCGATCGCCCGGTTCACCTTGCAGGGCACCAATACTGGCACCTACCGCTATCTGCCCGAACCCACCGGCCGGTCCGCCACCTGGACCGCGATCGGTATCTTCACCGTCGATGACGGGAAGATCGTGGAGATTTGGGGCAGTGCCGACCGGATGGGCCTGCTGACTCAGCTCGGACTCTTGCCTGATCTCGGCTGATCTCGGCTGATCTCGGCTGATCTCGGCTGACCGATCAGAAGCGGGCTATTGCGGCTGCACGGCGGTGGGATCGCGCCGATCGCGGGCCACCGCCCAGCCGTAGCCGATCAGGTTGGCCACCGCGACCAGCCCCAGCAGGATGGCCAAATTGAGGCCATAGTGCTGCAGCAGCAGCGACTTGCTGACCGGCTGGGTGTCCTCCCGATGGATCAGCGGGAGGGCGATGACGGTGATCAGGCCACCGGTGACCAGGGCCGCCTGCAGGTAGCGGCGAGGCCGGGGCGAGACCGCCCGGGCCACCAGCCAGCCGATCGTCACGACCAGTGGCGACAGCACACCGTCATGGATGATGACGATCGCGATCATCCAGATAGCGATATCGCGCAGGTTGGCCGGCACATCGGTGATCAGATGCCAGGCGCCGTAGAGGAGGACCAGGATCCCGGTCGCGACCAGGCCGTATCGCCATGCCTTCATGATCAGGTGACCTCGATCCGATTCAGCCACTTGGTATTGAGGACTCCGGCCCGGTCCGGCGCGATCAGGCGCAACGGGTAACCGTGATCGACGACCAGCCGCTCGCCGTTGAGATGAGTGGCCAGCAGGGCTTTCGAGACCTGCGGACCGTGCACGATACTGTCGCGGAACGAGCCCTGCTTCTGCATCGAGATCACCCGAACCCTGGAATCGGCATCGCCGCCCGCTTGCCTGACCACATCGATCAGCCGCAGACCTTGCCAGTGGGCTCCGGCACTCCAGCCTTCGACACAGTTGATCGGCAGGCTGGCCTCGTACTGCGCCATCTCCTCGATGTCGGCCAGGCTGAGAATGAACGGCCTGGCCCCGGCCACCTGCAGAGTCCAGTCGCTCTTCGTAGCCAGATCCACCACCTTGGCCTGCTCGGCCGTGGTGTTGACCGGCAGGCGCTGCGGGCCCTTTCCCGACTGGCGAGGGGCCAGCAGGCCGATCGGGCGCAATGGCGTCAGGCTCTGACCCACTGTCGTGGCCACCACGACGCCGACCCCCGTCCCAGCCGCAACCAGCAGGCCGCGCCGGTTCAGGGCCGGCATCGATGGCGGGGGCAGCGTGCCAGCGTTGCTGTGCGCGTCCGGGTTCTCGCTCCAGGGAATCTCGGAGAGGACGTCGCCGTCAGCCAGCCGGGCCCGCAGCCCGTAGTTGATGTCGGGCAGCTTCACCCCGATGTGGATCAAGATCGACCCGATCACCACGAAGGCCAGCAGGAAGTGCACGCGGACGAAGCCCCACGGCCAGGCGTACCAGCCCAGAACGTTCAGGAAGCCGGTCAGCAGCTGCAGCAGGGCCGAGGCGACCAGCAGGAAAACCGATCCGCGCTCGATGGCGTGGGTCACCGATCGGGCCGGTGGCCAGCGGAACAGGTTCGGGTAGACCGACCAGAGCTTGACCAGCACCAGGGGGATGGTGGCGATCCCGGTAGCCACGTGCGTGCCCTGGGTGATGCGGTACAGGAAGACGGGGCTGGCCGGTTCGGGTAGCCACGACCAAGGGCTGTACTGGTAGTGGCTGAGCAGGCCAGTGATGAAGCAGACCCCGAAACAGATGCCTACCACTGAGCCGATCCGCGCGGTCAGGGCCGTCGACCGCAGAGGGCTGGTGAAGTGCGGCCAGACCGGGGGCTTGCTCAGCTTCGGCATGTGACCAGTCTGCGAAAGATCCGCTGCCAGATGCCGCAGGCGCGGCCTTACGGCTTGATGACGCCGGCCGGAAGGATGACCCGTCCCTGGCCGTCCGGCGGTGCGTTTCAGCTCGCTCCGGTGTTGCCGATACAGGCGCCAGGAGGTGAGCCATGCCCGGTTTCGGCTCGATTCGGACATTCACGGCCTCGGCCGTACTCGCGGCCGGGGCCTTCGGGGTCGCCGCGGTGGTGGCTCCGGCCAATGGCGGGCCAGTGCTCACCCCATCGGCCAGCCCAGTGGCCAGCTCCACCCGGAGCATCTGGGTGGACCCGGTGGCCGGATCGGACCGGAGGTCAGGCGCCACCCGGGTCCTGGCCCTGAAGTCGCTGACCGCGGCCTGGAACAAGATCCCGGCTTCCCAGAACCTGACCCGGCCATATCGGATCATGGTTACCGCGGGCACCATTCCAGCCACCCGAGCCCCGAACTACTGGGAACTCCACTGGGGCACCAGCACCGGCCCGATCTCGATCGTGTCAGCGGACGGACCCGGCAAGGCACAACTGCCGTCGATCAACATGTACGGCGTCACCCATTTCAGCTTGGACGGCGTCGCGATCCATTCGCCGTTCGACACCTTTCACTGCGAGAAGTGCTCGTACATCGAATTGAAGAACTCCGCCTTCTCCGGCATCGGTGACTACTCCCAGGATCAGGGTCCGCAGGAGGGAGTCAAGATCAACCAGAGCGATCACATCCGGATCACCGATTCCTACCTGGCCGGCGCCACCGACAACGCGCTGGACATGGTCGCCGTCCAGCATGCCTACATCGCTCGGAACACGATCGCCCACGCGGTCGACTGGTGCGCCTACGCCAAGGGCGGGTCGACCGACATCGCGTTCGAAGCCAACGACATTCATCACTGCGGAACCGGCGGGATCACCTTCGGCCAGGGGACCGGCCTGCAGTTCATGCAGAGTCCCTGGACCAACTACGAGGCCTACGGGGCCTGGGCGATCAACAATGTGCTGCACGACATCGACGGTGCGGCGCTGGGTGTCAACGGCGGCTTCTCGGTCCTGCTGGCCCAGAACACCGCCTACCGCACCGGCATTCGCGATCACCTGCTCGAAGTGGTCTACGGCGAGCGCTCCTGTGATGGCACCGGCGAGGACGACGCCCGGTGCGCGGCGATCCGGGACGCCGGCGGCTGGGGACCACGGGCCAGTGGCGGTGACTCGGTGCCGATCGGCAGCAGTCAGGTGGCCGTGATAGGGAACCTGCTCTACAACCCGGACGGCGTGCAGTCGCAGTACACCCAGTTCGCGGTCTACGGCCCGCGCGACAGTGGTGATTCCGGGGAGCCCGATCAGGTGGTGGACGACGACGGACTGATCATCCGTGGCAACGCGATCTGGAACGGGCCGGCCGGCCTCGACCTCGGACTGGGTGACGACCAGGGATGCACCGACTACAATCCGGCCTGCTCACCAACCCAGGTGCTGCGGTAGAACGCGATCAACACCACAGAACCGCCGGTGCACATCTGGGCCGGAGTGGCGCCGGCGCCGGACGGGCAGATCAGTACCGGCCAAGGTACCGGCATGATCCCGACGTTCAGCTGGACCGGGATCGCAGCCACCCGGCAAGTTCCCGTG
>CALMAR010000112.1:6314-11346 GCA_937859855.1 uncultured Kineosporia sp. | reverse complement strand
GCGCAGCCACCCGGCAGGTTCCCGCGGTGCAGATGCCGGTGGAGGTGGTGGCCGACCGGGCCGGTGCCGTGCGCAGTGCGGCGCACTGGCAGCCCGGCGCCTACGCCGGTCCAGCGCCGGTGTCGGCCGTGACTGCGCACATCACTGGGACCGGCACCGTGCGGTCGCGGACCGGTCAGGCGTTCGTCGGCGGGACCACCGAAACCTCTGTGCTGCGCGGCGACTGGCTCGAGCTGAGCGCCACCGCGTCGGCCGGGCACACGTTCACGGGCTGGAGCGGAGCCTGTGCGGGCCAGCGCGGCCGCACCTGCCTGGTCCAGGCCAGGAGCGCGAGCCTGACCGCCGGCGCCAGCTTCAGCTGAGCACCGCCCGATCCGGTGGCTGACCAAGCGGCCTTGCGCGGCTCGGGGAGTGTGCAACGGTCGGATCATGGCTGATGCGGATTCCGGACCGAATGCCGACACCGTCCTGCTGGACGTGGACGGCACCCTGATCGACTCCAACTACTGGCACGTGGCGGCCTGGCAGCAGGCGTTCGAGGACTACGGCCACTGGCAGGCGGCCTGGCGGATCCATTCGTTCGTGGGCATGGGCGGCGACAAGCTGGTCGCCGCCGTGGCCGGTGATGAGGTGGAACGCAAGTCCGGTGATCAGCTTCGTTCAGCCTGGAAGGAGCACTACGACGGGATGATCTCCAGTGTCCGGCCGTTTCCGGGTGCCAGCGAGCTGGTCCGCGAGCTGAAACGGCGGCACCTGACCGTGGTGCTGGCGTCGTCCGGCAATCCGGAGCACCTCGAGGTGGCCCGCAAACTCCTGGACGTGGACGACGCGATCGACGCCATCACAACGGCAGAGGACGTCGAGGCCAGCAAACCGTCCGGCGACCTGTTCCAGCTTGGGCTGGACAAGGCCGGCGGCCGCTCTGCGATCGTCATCGGTGACACGCCGTGGGACATTGAAGCGGCCGGCCAGGTTCCGGCGCCGGTCATCGCGCTGCGCTGTGGCGGCTTCTCGGAACGTTCGCTGCTGGACGGCGGCGCCTGGAAGGTCTTCGACGACCCGGCAGATCTGCTCGCCCAACTCGGGCGGGCGCTCAGCTGACCTCCAGCTAAGCGATCTGTGGCTGGGCGATCTGTGGCTGATCCGCGGCTACGGGCGGGCCGGGGTGTCGCGGCCGGCCGCCGCGGACAGGTCCGCGCTCACGACCTCGTAATGGCTGGCATACTCGTCCTTTTCGACCAGGAGCTCATCATCACCGGGATAGAACCGGGCTTGTTCGGGATGAGGTCCGGCGAAACCCTGCACCGCTTCCATCGATTCCCACAGCGACATGGTGACAACCTCAACGAGGCGGCCGCGGTCACGGCGGAGAACCAGTACGCCGAGGTTCCCAGCACTTCGCCGGTACTCGGCGACGCCGGTGTCGCTTTGATGGGCGAGGTACCGATCGGCGTCCGCGGGCTGAACGGCACCACGCCAGGTCCGTAGGATCATTTGGGCTCCTCGAGTCCGCAGCCGATGGCCGGGCGACGGGCGCGATCAAGACCGTTGTGAGCCGGTGCGCGCCGCCCCAGCCTGGGGTCACATCATCGCAGCTACGCCCGGTCAAGATCCGGGGCGGCGGCCTGATCTGCGGCGGCCTGATCTGCGGCGGCCGGGTCAGCGCTCGCGGAAACCGCCGAGAAAGCGCCGGAACACGCCGCCGGCGCGGGGGAGCGGAGCCGACGGCGGCGGTGCGGATGGGCGCTGCCGGGCGATCGGCTGGTCATAATCGGTGCGGGCGATGGCATCGACCGTCTGCTCGTCGGTGAAGCCGTCCGAATCCGCGATCGCGGGCACGAAGCCGACGAGCATGCCGTCGCGCATCACCTGGGCCTCCAGCCCGGCGGTGCCGTCGGTGTCCCAGACCGCGGTCCGGCCCCGGGTGATCTTGATGTGGACCCCGAACTGATAGACGCTGGCCCGCTCCATGTGAGCGTCGATGCCCCGCTCGCGCAGCGCGTCGACCACCCGGCGGGCCCGGTTCTCCTCCATGACGTCCACCGTAACCGGCTGGCCGGGTGAGCCAGCTCGAAGCCGCTTCATGACATCAGCAAGCTGCTCCGGCGAAGGGCTCAGCCGGCGACGCCCTGCGACGATCGAAGAACCCAGGGCGAGGCAGACAAGTGTCGGAGGGCGACACCCGGGTCGAGTAATGGCCTGCGCTGCTGTGCACGTTCACCGTGGTGCCGGGAGCACAAGCATCATCGCGCGCGTCGGTCTGGGGGTCGTTGGAGTACTTGTTCGGAGGCGAACACGCGCAGGTCGACGTTGATGCCGGCGTCGTGGAGTTCGTCGAGGAACTTGGGTCGCAGGCCGGTGGGGCGCAGTGCCCCGGCCGGGTGGCCGTGCTCGTCGCGGGTGGAGCGGTCGAAGATGAACAGGTCTTGCAGGGTGATGATGTCGCCTTCCATCCCGGCATGCCCCAGCCGCGCCTGAGACTCCTCCACCGCCCGCGCCGCCTGAGCCAGCGCCAGCCGGTCGAAAAGGCTGTTCCCGGTTCGAGGCCACCGGACGCTGCGAGTCCGAGCAGTGATTGGGACCCCTGAGAATGGTTCTGAGGCCGAGCTTTCCGGCAGGGGGCGGCGGCGCGGAGCGATGCCTGCACTGACCGGCTATCGGTCAGCGTTGCGAGCGACTCGATGAACGTCTGTGTGGCTGTCTCGCGCGATCGCTGATCTCGGTCCCCCTCCCCGAGTCCTGAGATCAACGACCGCAGCTGGTCCTCGTTCACCGTAAACCTCCCTGTTCGTCGGCGGGATCAGGAGCGGTGAGCAGGCCAAGCAGCCGGGCGCGCGCAGCTGAGAGGGTGCGGCTGACACCACCAGGCTGCAGCCCCAGCACCACGGCGATCTCCTTGGTGGATAGGCCGGCCAGTAGTAGAGGACAGTCATCTGCTCCTCGCGCGGGCTGAGCTGTCTGAGGGCCTGAGGCAAGAATTCGTGGTCGTCGATTGGTGGTTCGGCCGACTGGGTGACGGCGCGTTCATAGGCATCATCAAAGCTGATCGACGGGTGCGCTGACGCCCTGGCCAGAGCGTCGGCGCGGAGATTGCAGGCCGCTTTCATCACGTACGCGACCGGCGCTCGATATCCGCTCCCGGCCGTTGCACGATCATCGCTCCTCCGCGTGTGGACGTCTTCTCTGCTATCAGGACTCACGCTCGCAGGTGACTTCGTTGGGTCCGGCTTCCAATTTTCTTGGCCACCCTCAACCACGTCGTTTCGCAGGCGGTGGGTTTCCTGGCCGCGAGAGGCGCCGCTGATTGGCGGGAAGTCTCAGCGGCTTCTGGCCACGGTGAGGCTGCCAGAGAGTCAGCGGCGGCGGTAACGGCCAAGATCTCTGATCGAACCGGGCGGCGCGCAGATCGTCCCGGGTTCTTCGACATTGGGCCCTCGCGCCCGCTGCTGTGGAAATGGCGCCCGAAGTGTTCGTGCGCGAAGGCGTCCACAAGCGAAGAACGCCTGATCGTTCCCAGCGGGCTGACGGCCAGGCCCGGTCCTGCAAGGTGTCCGAGGGGGGACTTGAACCCCCATGCCCTTTCGGGCACTAGCACCTCAAGCTAGCGCGTCTGCCTATTCCGCCACCCGGACCTGCTCAGCGCATCGGCGCCAAGGCGGCTACGAGGCTAGCACGCAGCCAGCCCCCGGCCGGGTCTGCCCATGATCGGCAAGTCAGCCCGGCGAAGCGGGGCCGGAGCCGCACATCCATGGGCTGAGCCGGTGATCATGGGTGAGCGGGCGGGCCCAGGGCAATCATGCTGTGGGGTGGAGGCCGCGAGTACGCCAGCGAAACCTGATGCGTCTACGGTGTCATCGATCCGCACGTCGGGGAGGCACTTCGGGGAGGCAGGCGATGAGACGACCGTCCGCGCCGATCCCGGCCCAGGGCCGTGATCCGCACAGCACCAGCCAGGAGATCAGCGCCGAGGACGAGGCCGTGACCATCTGTCACGACCTGATCCGGATCGACACCAGCAACTACGGTGACGACACCGGACCCGGGGAACGCAAGGCGGCCGAACTGGTGGCCGGGCTGCTGGACGAGGCCGGGCTGACTCCAGAGGTGTTCGAGAGTGCGCCCGGCCGTACCAGCCTGGTCACGCGCTTTCCTGGCGAGGACGACAGCCGGCCTGCCCTGCTGATCCATGGCCACCTCGACGTCGTCCCGGCCCAGGCCAGCGACTGGCAGGCCGATCCGTTCTCGGCGGAACTGCGGGACGACTGCCTGTGGGGCCGCGGTGCGGTCGACATGAAGAACATGGACGCCATAATCCTGGCCACTTTGCGCCGGATGAGACGCGAGAATCGCCGCCCGCCAAGGGATCTGGTGATCGCATTCTTCGCCGACGAGGAAGCTGGTGGCCGATACGGCGCCCACCATGTGGTCGACCACCACGCCGACGTCTTCGACGGGGTCAGCGAGGCGGTGAGCGAGGTCGGCGGATTCTCGGTCGGCCTGCAGGGCCGCCGGACCTACCTTCTGCAGACGGCCGAGAAAGGCATCGCCTGGCTGAAGCTCAGCGCCAAGGGCCGCGCCGGGCATGGCTCACAGATCAACCCGGACAACGCTGTCACCCATCTCGCCGCCGCCATCGCCCGGATCGGCCAGCATCAATGGCCGGTGGAGATCCCGCCCACCATGCGAGCTTTCATCGACGGCGTCCGCGAACAGACCGGCGTCAGCCTGTCCAGTGCGGACGACGAGATCGACACCGACGCCATCCGCGAACTGTTCGGCACCACCTCCCGCTGGATCGAAGCCACCGTTCAGAACACTTCCAATCCAACCGTTCTCAAGGCCGGGTACAAACAGAACGTGATCCCCGGCGAGGCCACCGCACTGCTCGACTGCCGCTTCCTGCCGGGTCAGCGAGAGCAGCTGATGGCCACCATCACCAAGCTGGCTGGAGAGCACGTCAGCGTCGAACTCCTTCACACCGAGCCCGCTCTGGAGGCCGAGTACGGCACCGGCATCGTGGCTGCCATGCGTG
>CALMAR010000112.1:0-6304 GCA_937859855.1 uncultured Kineosporia sp. | reverse complement strand
CCCCGGTTCCGCCACCCTGCCGTACTGCCTGGCCGGGGGGACCGACAACAAGTCCCTCAGCCAGCTCGGCATTCCTGGCTACGGATTCGCTCCGCTCAAGCTTCCGCCCGACCTGGACTTCGCTGGGATGTTCCACGGTGTGGACGAGCGGGTGCCGATCGAGGCGCTGCACTTCGGCGTCCGGACGTTTGACCGCTTCATCAACCTCAGCTGAGGCCCCAGCACGCACACGAATAAATGGCTCAGGCGGTTCGGGCGACCCGGATGATCCGCCGCCGAAGCCAGACCCGGCGGGTGCCCCCGTACGCGAGCTGAACCCGGGCCAGCTCCCAGCCGCCGTACTCAGCGTGTTCGGTCAGCTGACGGCGGGCATCTGACCTGCTGGTTCCCCGCCCGAAGGTCAGCACTCGAAACTCATAGTCACCAGAGGCCGGAGCAGGGCCAGCTATCAGAGCCGGATTGGCCGGTCGCACCCGGCCGCCGGGATCACGCAATGGCTCGTTCATCGTGTTTCTATGTCACCACGAACCGCTACGGTCATGCCATGACCCCGGAGCCACGCGCTGCGCTCGATCGGCTGATCGCCGCCCTGGAAGCTCACCTGGCCGCCGCGAGCCGGCGCCAGGGAGAAGCCGATCCCGCCGTGGTCAGCGCGTATCAGACCCTGGCCGAGGCGTTCGAGATCTACGACGAGGCGCTCTACGACGCCTACGACGAGGTCACCCCATTCGTGCTGTACGACGACGCCGAGGACGAGCTGGACGACGAGGACGATCTCGACGAGCTGGACGAATTCGACGAGATCGACCCCGGCGATGCAGGGGACGACGGACCCGCCCAGCCCAGCCGGAGCTGAACCGAGCCACCGGAAACGCTCAGCGGCGGCCCATCGAGACCTCGTCGAGAGCCTGCCGGATCTCCTCCGGGAGGACCACGTCCTCGCTGGCCAGCGCCGCCCGGAACTGGGCTGCGGTGCGGGCTCCAGCCAGCACGGCCGAGACCCCGGCGCGGTCCCGGACCCAGGCCAGCGCCACCTCCAGCGGGGCACAGCCCAGGCCCTGAGCGGCCGTCAGCACGGCGTCCACGACGCGCCGGTGCGCCGCACGAAGATACGGGTCAACGAAGGCGGCCAGGTGGGACGACGCCCCCCGGGAGTCGCCCGGCGTCCCGGTTCGGTACTTGCCGGTCAGTACACCCCGGCCCAGTGGTGACCAGGCGATCATCCCCAGCCCGAGATGGTGGGCGGCAGGCAGCAGCTCGCGCTCGGGTGCCCGTTGCAGCAGGGAGTATTCGGCCTGTACGGCGATCGGCGAGCCAGGACCAGCCGAACTGGCCGAGGCCAGCGCGGCCTGCCAGCCGCTCAGATTGGACAGCGCCGTGTAGCGGGCCTTGCCGGCGTCCACTGCGGCCGACAGCGCCGACAGCGTCTCGTCCAGCGGGATCTGGGCATTCCACCCCGGCGTTGCCCACAGATCCAGGTGATCGACCCCGAGCCGGGTCAGCGAGGCGTCCAGAGCCCGCAGCAGATCACGCCGCGACACCGATGGCCCGGGCCGGTAGATCGGCAGCAAGGCCTTGGCACAGATCACCAGCTCGTCCCGGCTCACCCCGGAGGTGAGCAGCTTGCCCAGCACCTCCTCGCAGGCCCCGGCGCCGTAACCGGTTCCGACATCGATCAGGTTGCCGCCGGCCTCGAGCAGGCCACGCAGCTGTTCGCCCGCCTCGGTCTCGTCGGTGTCGCGGCCCCAGGTCATGGTGCCCAGGCCGAGACGGGACACCCGGAGCCCGCTGCGTCCCAGATACCGCTGTTCCATGAGGAGCCAACTTAGGGGCACGGGCCGCATCGGCCGAAGCTGACCGGCCAGCACCCGTGGCCCGGCTACGCTCGCGCCGAAAGCCAACCTCTCATCGACCGGAGCCTGAGCCTGTGACCGCCGTCTTGAGCCCGCTGGACGCCGTCGTACTTGGAGTGGTTGAGGGGCTGACCGAATTCCTGCCCGTGTCCAGTACCGGTCACCTGACGATTGCCGAGAAGGTGCTCGGGCTGCGGGTGGACGACCCAGCGATCACCTCGTTCACCGCGATCGTGCAGTTCGGCGCCATCGTGGCCACCTTTCTGTACTTCCGCTCGGACATCATCCGGCTGGCCGCCGCTGGGCTGAAGGGGCTGTTCTCGGCGCCCGCCCGGCAGGACACGGACTTCCGCTTCGCCTGGTACGTGGTGGCCGGGTCGGTTCCGATCGTGGTGATCGCGGTGCTGGCCAAGCCGCTGATCACCGGTTCACTGCGCAGCCTGTGGGTGGTGGGGGTGGCGCTGATCGCCTGGAGCGGCGTGATGTGGCTGGCCGAACGCAATCCCCGGCAGAAGCTCGGTGAGGAGGAGCTCAGCCTGCGCGAGGTGCTGGCGATCGGCCTGATCCAGTGTGTGGCCCTGATTCCGGGAGTGTCGCGCTCGGGCGCCACCATCTCCGGTGGCCTGCTGCTGGGCGCCACCCGGGTGGCCGCCACCCGGCTCTCGTTCTTCCTGGCCATCCCGGCGCTGACCGGAGCGGGACTGTATTCGCTCAAGGACGTCGATACGTCGGTGGTCGGATGGGGACCGCTCGCGCTGGGCACCGTGGTGGCGTTCGCGGTGGCCTACGGCTCCATCGCCTGGCTGCTGAGACTGGTTGCCGGGCACCCGATCACGGTGTTCAACCCGTACCGGATCGCGTTGGGCGCCAGCCTGCTGGTGCTGCTGGCCACCGGGACCATGAGCGCCACCTAGCCACCCACCCTCGCACCACCGCCGGTCAACCAGCAGGAACGTCAGCCCGCCGCTGGCCCGGCCGTCCGGCAGCGGAGCATGAGCCACCGAATACAGTGGGGGACATGGCTACGGTCCTGCTCGTCCGGCACGGCCGAACCCAGGCGAACTCGGATGGCGTACTGGCCGGCTGGACCTCCGGCGTCGAGCTGGACGGGACCGGGCGTGAGCAAGCGGCCGTACTGGCCCAGCGGATGGCCAGCCTTCCGATCGTGGCCGCCGTCTGCAGCCCGCTGGAGCGCTGCCAGCAGACGGCGCAGGCCATCCTCGGGGAGCCCGCAGCCGGGGACAATCCGCGTCCAGCCCTGGTCCTGGACGACGGGCTCGGAGAGTGCCGGTACGGCGACTGGACCGGCCGGTCCATCTCCGAGCTGGCCAAGGACCCGCTGTGGCGCGTGGTCCAGGCCCATCCCTCCGCGGTGACCTTCCCTGGCCCGGGAGGTGAATCGATGCTCGGCATGCAACAGCGCGCCGTCAGTGCGATCCGGCGGCACGACGCCGCCGTCAGCGCCGAGCACGGCGACCACGCGGTCTGGATGGCCGTCTCACATGGAGACGTGATCAAAGCCATCCTGGCCGACGCCCTCGGCATGCATCTGGATGCCTTCCAGCGGCTGGTGGTCGATCCCTGCTCGGTGTCGGTGATCCGGTACACGCCGCTGCGGCCGTTCGCGGTCCGGATCAACGATTCCGGCACCGATCTGGCCGCCCTGATTCCGCCGCCGGCGGCCGAACCGGAACCCGCTGCAGCCGGCCCGGAACCCGCTCCAGCCGGTCAGGGCTCCGCAGGCGCCGTCCCAGCCCAGCCCGCCGATTCCGGTCTCGATCCGTCCGACGCTGTGGTCGGTGGCTCGGCAGGGCCGGCCCGGACGTCATAGGGTCCACCTCATGCCTCGTCAGGTCTTCGAATATGACCCGCCTGAGCGCTTCGTGGCCGGAACCACCGGCCTCCCCGGCTCGCGCACGTTCTTCCTGCAGGCCCGCAGCGGCATCCGGCTGACCACCGTGGCACTGGAGAAGCAGCAGGTCTCGGTGCTGGCCGAACGCGTCGACGAACTGCTCGACGAGGTGGTCCGCCGCTCGAAGGGCGAGGCGCCGGTCCCGGCCATCGCTCCGGCCGGAGCCGCCGACACCGCGCCGCTGGACCTGCCGATCGAGGAGGAGTTCCGGGTGGGCACGATGAGCCTGGCCTGGGACGGCGAAGCCGACCGGGTGGTGATCGAGTGCTTCGAGACCGGTGCCCCGGGCAACGACGAGGACGAGCTGCCGGATACCGACGACGACGCCGACGGATCGGTGCTGAGGGTGTCGCTGGCCGGGTCGGCCGCCCGGGCCTTTGCCAAGCGCGCGCTGGCCGTGGTGGCGGCCGGGCGCCCGCCATGCCCGTTCTGCAACGAGCCGCTGGACCCCCAGGGACACATCTGCTCGAGGGCGAACGGCTATCGCCGCTGACCGGCCAAGGCGCCCGAGGTCGCTCCCGGAGCCCCCGGACGAGGCGTCGTTGGTCTCGCTGCTCAGCCGGGGTGACCTGGATGTGGTCGGGCGGATCGCCGGAGCCAGCAACGCCACCCTCTACGCGACCTGCGCGCTGGACGGCGTGAGCACGAACTGTGTGTACAAGCCGCTCTCGGGCGAGCGCCCGCTCTGGGACTTCCCGGCGCACACCCTGGCCTACCGCGAGGTGGCCGCCTATGTGGTGGCCGCCGCGACCGGATGGACCATCGTCCCGCCCACGGTGCTGCGGGACGGGCCGCTGGGCCGCGGCAGCGTGCAGTGGTGGGTCGGAGAGCCGGAAGAGATCCCCGAGCCCGGCGCGGGCCTGATCGACATCTTCCAGCTGGGTCAGGCCCCCCGCGACTGGCTGACCGTGCTGGACGCCGAGGGCGGCGATGGGCGCCCGGTGGTGCTGGCCCACGCCGATGATCCGGCCCTGCGCCGGATGGCGCTGTTCGATGTCGTCACCAACAACACAGATCGCAAGGCTGGTCACGTGCTCCGGCATGCCAGCGGGCAGCTGTACGGCGTCGACCACGGGCTGACCTTCAACGTGGACGACAAGCTGCGCACCGTCCTGTGGGGCTGGGCCGGAGAACCGCTGGACGACGAGTCGGCCCAGGTGCTCGAGCGGCTGGCCACCGACCTGCGCGGCGCCACCGGGATCGCCGCCCAGCTGAACCGCCTGCTCGATCGGGACGAGATCGAGCGGACCGCTCGCCGTGCTTCACAGTTGTTGCGGCGCAAGCGTTTTCCGTCCCGGCCGCACGGCTGGGGCACAATCCCGTGGCCACCGTTCTGAACACCCCCTTGCCCCCGCGTGCTGCGGGCCGGTGTTCAGTCCTTCAAGGCGGCGGCCACCGCCTGGTCCAGGCTCACCGGACGGCGGCCGATCAGCCGGTGCAGATCCCCGGTCCTGATCTCCAGCCAGCCGTCCCGGACGGTGACGTCGACCTGCGCCAGGATGGCCGCGACCGGCCCCGGTATGCCGGCGGCCGCGAGTGCGGCCGCGAATTCGGCCTCGGGCAGGTCCCGATAGCTGACCGGCGTTCCGCTGTGAGCGCTGATGCTGGCCGCCAGGTCGGTCAGGGTGAACGCATCGTCGGCGCCCAGTTCGTAGATCGCGTTCTGCTGGCCGCCCGTGTTGATCACCACGGCCGCGGCAGCGGCCAGATCGGCCCGGGCGGCACCGCTGATCCGGCCGTCACCAGCGGAGCCGAGGACGACGCCGTGCTCCAGGTAGGCCGGAATCCGGGACAGGTAGTTCTCGTAGTACCAGCCGTTGCGCAGCATGGCGTAGGGGATACCGGTCTCCTTGATGGCCTGCTCGGTGGCCTTGTGCTCAGCGGCCAGCCTCATCGGGGTGGTGTCGGCGTACGGCGCGCTGGCGTAGGCGATGAAGGAGATTCCGGCCGCAGCCGCTGCCTTGACCACCGCCGTGTGCTGCGGGATCCGGCGTCCGACGTCACTGCCGGAGACGAACAGCAGCTTGCTGGCCCCCTCGAAGGCTGAGCTGAGAGTGGCCGGGTCGTCGTAGTCGATCCGGTGGGTCTGCACACCAAGACCGGCCAGCTCGTCCAGGCGGGCTTCGTCACGCCCGCCCGCCCGGATCTCGGCACGCGGCACGCCGCGATCGAGCAATTCCTGGATAGCGATGCGGCCGTACTGCCCGGTGGCGGCGGTGATGACGATGGACATCTGCGGACTCCTCGACCTGAGTGACTGTTCCAGACCCTCAACCACCAGGATGCCGGCGCACTTCCTGGTTCACAGTACCCACTGTTAGGTAAGGTACCAACATGACGGTTAGTGACCAGGTCAAAGCCCTCCATCAGGCATTACCGGACCAGAATTTTGATCCCGGTTGCCCATCCCGGACCGTGCTCGATCACGTGATGAGCAAGTGGGGGGTGCTGGTGCTGGTGGTGCTGGCGAAGGGGACCATGCGCTGGGGGCAGCTGCGCCGGGCCGTGGGCGGGGTGAGCGAGAAGATGCTCGCGCAGA
>CALMAR010000111.1 GCA_937859855.1 uncultured Kineosporia sp. | reverse complement strand
CCCTTCAGGAAGGTCGCGCTGGGCGGAATATGCCCGGAACAAGGCGATCTCTTCCTGAAGCTCCATTGCTAGACCCGAACGGGTGAATCTGTCACCGGCCAGGACCGTCGCGGTCTTGCCGATCCGGCCGATGATGGGCTGGGTCCGGCACTCCACCGGCAGCTGGATCACGGTTCGCAGCTGCCCGGCGGCGGCGTCCAGGTCACGCAGCGCGAGCTGGGCGTTGGCCAGGTCGAGACGGGCAGCGGCGACGAACTCGGGTGAGCGCTGCGCCTCGGGGCCGTCCTCGAACAACTGCAGCGCCTCGATCGCGCTTCCGGCGGCCAGCCGGGCGTTCGACTCTCCGCCCAGGGCCAGCCGGACCTCGCTGGCGTAGTAGGCCGCCTTGCCTGGATCGAACCGGAAGACTCCGGCCTGGTCATCGCTGGCCCGCTGCTCCCGCGCGGCCGAGGCGACGGTGAGGGCCTGTTCCACCTCGGCCTGCTGCCCGCAGGCTGCCCAGGCCCGGGCCTCCTGACTGGCCAGCCGGAGCAGGTTCGATCCTTTGGTGGCGAATCGCTGCCCACTGTGCGCGATCTGGGCCGCCTGCCGGTAGTCGCCGTCCCAGAACGCCACGTTGGACTGCACCCAGCGGATGTAGGCGCGCAGCGAGTCGTCGTCGGCCAGGTCGGCACACAGCCACGCGGTCCGGGTGTGGGTTTCGGCCGCGTAGCTGTGACCGAGATCGGCGCTGGCGTGGGCCAGCAGTGCGCACAGCCGCCCGGCCACCGCGTACAGCGGCGGCAGTACGGCCGGGCGCTGGCGCTGGTCGAGCAGGGCGAAGACCTCGGCTCGCAACCGGGACAGCGGCCGGAAGATGGCCAGCGGCGGACGAATCAGATACTCGATGGCCAGCTGGCGGACGTCGGCGGCGAGCTGGTCGAGCACATCGTGATCGACTCCGCCCCTGCTGCCCCGCACGAAGCGCGCGGACTGCTCGGTGGTCATGGTCATCTCCTCGCAGAGCGCTTGCAGGCCCGATCCGGTGCTGGCCATCGCGAACTCGGATGGCGCTGGCATTGCCGATCGGGCTGGTTCCGGGGCTGGTGATGATGCCGGTCCGAACATTCCAGCCGCGCTTTGACCGGCGGAGATCTGATCGGGTGATGGACGGCGAGCCGCTGGTACCGGCGCCGCGACTGGCCCTGGATGGCTGGCGCTGGGTCCGCCCGATGGCTGATCGGTCACCCGTTCGACGATGTTTTCAGTTGCGGCAGCTCGGAATTCGCGTCGCCGGAGGACGGGGGTGGCGGCGAACAGCTGCTGCACCGAGTAGGTGGTGAACATGGCTTCCAGGACCCGGCAGTGATCTGGCTGCGGCATTCCTTTGATGTCGCCGCTCAACCAGCGCGCGAACTGCCCGCGGCTGGGCCAGCGGCCGACCAGCACCGGGTCGAGCTCTGAGGCGGCCCGGTCGTACTGCCGGCAGAAGGTGGCATAGGTCTGCCAGTGCCGCTCTCGCAGCAGGTCTTTCAGCACAGTGGATGGCTTCGGCATAGGGGTCCGCCCTGGGGAAGATCGCGCGGTCCAGACAGTTCGAGCAGTTCGTGACCAGCCACAGGCTAGTCCGCTGATACCCCGTCCGCCGGAGAATCGTCGACTTACTGTGATCGGACGAGCACCAAAAGCGATAGGAACGAGAACCCAAAGCCGGAGACGAGTACAGGACGACGGTGTGGTGCGACACCCGCCTGGGGCAGATTGGGCTCCGCGAGCCGGGGAACGATCGGAATCCGAGTGGAATCGGGACGGGGCTGAGGATGGCGGTGGTGGCGCTGATGAGCGCGCGTACGGGCTGGGGCAGCCGGGGTGTGATCGCGCTGCGGTATCGCCGGGCCCTGATCCGGACGGCGGTCAGGGCGGCCGCGGCCGGATTGCCGGTGGTGCCAGGTGCGTGGTGGGACGCTCAGGCTGGGCGGTTCCGTTGCGATCAGGCCGGCTGTCCTCGTACCGGACCCCACCCCGCGTCCGGACCGGATCCCCGGAACCCGTCGCCGGCCGCGGCGCTGGACCGGAGGTCGCTGATGGCGCAGGCGGTCCGCAGCCCGGAGGCGGTGCTGCGGTGCTGGCACCACGCGCCGTACTCCGTGCTGGTGGCGACCGGCCAGGACTGCGACGTGATCGACGTCCCGGCTCGGCTCGGGCCCAGCCTGGCGCTGCGCCTCGACGCCCGGTCGGCCCTGGGCCCGGTGATCGAGGCGGGTGCCCGCTGGTTCTTCCTGACCCAGTCCGGTGGCCGGTTGCCCGCGCCCGGTGGAGAGGTGCTGGTCCATGGCCGGGGCTCCTGGGTGATGCTGCCACCGAGCCAGGGGCCCGGCGGTGAACCAGCCACCTGGGTGGCGCGGCCCAGCCGGAGCGGGCGATGGCCGTTGCCTGCCCCGGACGAAGTGATGCGGTGCCTGGACATCCGGGTTCAGCCGAGGAGGCTGCAGCCCGCGATCTGATCGGATCCTCCGACGAGCTGACCGATCGGCTGTACCCATAAGCTGGCGGGCGCGCTCCGGCTCTGCCGCCGGTTCGCGCCCGCCGTCCAGCCCTTCCACGGTTCCGCCCTCGAAAGGCGCGCGCCCCCCCGGTGATGCTGGCGGCTCGATCGCCGGAATCGTCGCCAGCATTACCCCCGGGGCACAGGCCGTTCGAGCAGGCCGTCGCGAACCGTGTGCAGGGCCACGGTGGTGGCGGCGGCGCTGAAGCCGGCCGGGCCGGGGACGGCGTGATGACCATAGATCCGCAGCGCCCAGGCCGGGAGTGAGGCGAACGCGAGCCCGGCCGCCGGAGCCCAACCCGGGCGGCGGCGCTGAGTCAGCATCATCGGTTCCGGCAGGGCGGGTTCGACGACCGCCTCCATGAAGGTCCGGGCGGAAGCGGTGATGCACAGGTCGGGCCGGATCCGGCGGAAGTAGCTGATCAGCGCGCGCTGCGAATCAGGGACTTCGTCCGGTTCCAGGCCCCACGCCACCGCGCTGCGAACCTGTTCGCGCAGGTAGGCCTCGCGCTGAGCCGGCGTGATCGGCAGGCCGCCCCGGGAGGTGATGTCCAGGTAGGAGGCCACCTGGCAGCAGTGCATCCAGAGCACCAGATCGTCATCGTCGCCCCGGAAAGGCCGGCCGTTGCCGCGGGTCCCGCCGACCTGGGCGTAGAGGGCCCGTATCCGGGCAGCCGCCATGATCGCTTCCGCGCCGGTGCCGAAGGTGATCACCCCCACGTAGCGCAGCACCCGCGCGACGCGATCCCATTGATCGTCGATCCGCTCGCTGACCGCGAATACTGTGGCCAGACCTTCCGGATGCAGAACCTGGAGCAGCAGGGCTCGCAGAGTAGCGAGGCCCATCAACGGGTCGGCGTGTACTCGCCAGGTGACGCTGCCGGGTCCGAAGAGGCCGCGATGGGCCTGTTCGTCCACCAGCCCCACCGTCATGGCTCCAGCCTCGCGCCTTTATCGTGTCGCCGCAGGTCGAACCCGCTGCCGGGCCAGTGACCGGGCCAGTGAGAGAGGATGAGGCATGGGCCGGATCGTGGCTGTTGCCAACCAGAAGGGCGGCGTGGCCAAGACGACCTCAGTACTGGCTCTGGGTGCGGCTTTCACCCAGTACGGGCTGCGGGTCCTCATGGTCGATCTCGATCCGCAGGCTTCGCTGACGTTCGCCGCGGGTATCGACTCCGGCCAGGTGGACGATTCGGTGGCCGATGTACTCCTTGGCGAGGCGGCAGCCGATGCCACGATCCTTTCCGCGGCAGAGGGATTCGACCTGCTGCCGTCCACTATCGACCTGGCCGCAGTGGAGTCCATGTTGCTTCCGGTCCAGCGCCGGGAGTTCGTCCTGGGAGCCGCCCTGGCTGATCTGCGGGCGGTTTACGACCTGATACTGCTCGACTGTGCGCCGTCGCTGGGACTGCTCACCGTGAACGCCTTGACCGCCGCGGACGAACTGCTGGTGCCGATGCAGTGCGAGATGCTCAGTCATCGCGGAGTCGGCCAGTTGCTGGACACCGTGGCCGACGTCCAGCGGATACTCAACCCGGGACTGAAGATCCGCGGCCTGCTGCCGACCATGTACGACCGGCGGGCAGGTCATGCCCGGGCGGTGCTGGCCGATATCGGCGAACGCTACCAATTGCCTGTGCTGGCGCCGATTCCGCGCTCGGTACGGTTCGCCGAGGCGCCTGGTTTGGGCCGTTCCATTCTGTCCACCGCTCGCCGCTCAGCCGGTGCCCTGGCTTATCAGGAAGTAGCCGGATCGCTGCTGAGGTCATGGCGGATCCGCCGCCGGCCATCGGCCAGGATCTCGTCCTGACCGGCCCGCAGGGTCCATCAC
>CALMAR010000110.1 GCA_937859855.1 uncultured Kineosporia sp. | reverse complement strand
ACGGCCCCCGGCGCCCCCCCGGCCCCGCGGGCGCGCGGGGGGCCCCCCGACGCCGCCGCGCAGCCGGGGGCTCGACCTGCGGGGCGCCGTCGACCTGGGTGCGCTGGCCAGCGGGACCCCGGGGGGAGGCAATGGCGCTACATCGAACGGCACTACCACCGGTGCCGACGGCACGGATCCGCATAGCGGCACGAGCCCGTTCGTCAAGGCTGTGACCGACGCCAGCTTCGGTGCCGATGTGATCGAGCTGTCGCAGACCGTGCCGGTGGTGCTCGACTTCTGGGCCACCTGGTGCGGTCCGTGCCGCCAGCTGTCCCCGGTGCTGGAGTCCCTGGCCACCGAGTTCGGCGGCCGCTTCCTGCTGGCCACCATCGACGTCGATCAGAACCAGC
This sequence comes from uncultured Kineosporia sp., assembly GCA_937859855.1. The sequence goes on along the minus strand of CALMAR010000110.1, from coordinate 3,288 downwards.
AACTGGCCGCGGCGTTCCAGGTGCAGAGCATTCCCAGTGTGTTCGCGGTGGTGAAGGGGCAGCCGCTGCCCCTGTTCCAGGGTGCGCAGCCGGAACCTCAGGTCCGGCAGGTGATCACCGAGCTGCTCCGGGTGGCGGCGGCCAACGGGGTCAGCGGCACGCTGCCGGACGGCGGTGCGGCCGCCGAGGAGCCAGACCTGGAACCGGAGGAGGAGCCGCTGCCGCCGCTACATCAGGCGGCCTATGACGCGATCGAACGCGACGACCTGGACGCCGCCGCGGCGGCCTACGAACAGGCCCTGAAGGAGAGCCCGGCCGACGATGATGCCCGGCTGGGCCTGGCCCAGGTGCGGCTCATGCAGCGGGTCAGCGCGGCCGATCCGGCCACTGCCCGCGCCGCCGCAGCGGCCGCACCCGCCGACGCCGGGGCTCAGATCCTGGTCGCCGACCTGGACCTCCTGGCCGGTCTGGTGGACGACGCCTTCACCCGCCTGATCGACACGGTTCGCCGTACCGCCGGGCCCGAGCGAGAGCAGGTTCGCAAGCACCTGATCGAACTGTTCGACGTGGTCGGGACCGCGGATCCCCGGGTGGCCAAGGCCCGGCTGGCGCTGGCCAACGCCTTGTTCTGATCAATCTTCCGTCCCGCGCCTGAACCGCCTCGGCGGCGCAGCTGAGCCGAGCGCCGTCCGTTCAGCCCATCTTGCCCGGCTTGGGCATGCAGAACGCCGCGAAAGGCTTTACTGAGAGCTGCTTGTCACGCAGAGCAGTTGGATGGTTACTTTCAGCGTTATTGACCGAGGGCAAGGAGGCGCCCATGTCCCGGGTGTTCGTCATCGGAGCCGGAGCCAGCGGGCTGGCCACTGGCCGGGCCGCCCGGGCGGCGGCTCACCGGGTCACGTTCGTCGACAGTGATCCCGGCCGGCGGGCCGAACTGGCTGGCCAGGGCCTGGACACCCAGGCCGGACTGACGTTGCGAGGCGAGCCGGAATCATTTGTCGTGGTCACTCTGCCGACGCTGCGAGTCAGTGAGAGCACTGGCCGGCACACCGAAACGGCCATCGGGTCTGGGTCGCGGTTCGACCTGAGCACTCTGCGGGACGGCATCCGGGTGATCGGACGGGCCCTGACCGGCGCCCAGGCCCGGCACATCATTGTGATCCGCTCAGCCGTCCCGCCCGGGACCACCGACGGGATGATCCGCCACCTGCTGGAGCGGGCCAGCGGGCGGCGCGCCGGAGAGGGCTTCGACCTGGTCTACCTACCCGGCCTGCGGGCGGGCGACCAAGCCGGTGACGGCGACGATCTGGCCGTGCTGACCGTGATCGGAGCGGTTGACCACAGGGTGGCGCAGCGGACCGCACGTGAGTTCGCGCCCTTCTACTCCCGGCGCCATCTGGTCGGGTCGGCGACTGCCGCCGAGTTGATCGGGTTGGCCCATGCCCTTCAGCAAACGGTCAATGCCGCCTTCTGGCGAGACATCTCGCGTCTGGCTGACGAACTTGAGATCGACGCCGGCGACGTGGCCCAGGCGCTGGGCGGTCATCGTGGGCGAGATGGCCGGACCAGCAGGTGCCAAGCCGCTCTGGGCCAAGCCCTTCTGCACACCGCCACGGCGACCGGCTCACCGGTGCCCCTGCTGGTCGCGGCGCTGGCTGAGTTCGTCGAGCCGGATCGTGACCGCCCGGCCGGGCACCTGCCGCCGAGCAGCCGGCCGGGGACCGAACACCTGCTCACCCGTGATCCAGATGATGCTCAGGACAGCTCCGATGGGCCGGATGTCCGGGACGTGGTCGGGGCCGGGACGTCGAACGGCCGGTCCTGATCACCGGCCTGCCCGGTGGCTGGATGGCCTGGCTGCCACTACTGCTGGTCCTGATCCTCCGGCTGACCTGGCACTTCATCACCGTGATCGGCTCGCTGGGCTACTCGCCGGCCTCCGGCTCAACGGCTCAGTTATCCAAAGGCAGTGTCCAGCAACTTGATTCGCGGCTGAGTGTGGTCACTCTGGTCAGCCCGCCCGGTCAGGTCGAGCCAGCTGTGTTCGCCCGCGCCCTGCAGTCATGGATCGATGCCGGCGTCCAGGACATCGTCGTGGTGATCGGAGCCGATGCCCACGGCTGCCATCGGGTACTGGAGGACCTGCCGGTCACGGTGATCAGGCGCCGGGGGAGCGCCGGAACCGATCTGCGGTCGGGGTGGCGAGCGGCCGGTGGCCGGTTCATCGCCGTCACCGATCCGGATACGGTCTGGGCCGCCGATCTGAGCCACCAGGTGATCGCTGCGTTCGGTCCGCGGATCGGTGCCGTCACGGTACGGCACAGCGCCGCTCGGATCACCCGTTGGACGCACCGGCTGGCCGACATCGACGCGGACCTGAACGCCTATCGGCAAGGGCCGGCTCAGTCATCGATGGACGGCAGCGTTCTGGCTCGCTACCGGGGGACGGTAGTGTTCCGGCGCGAAGTGTTGCTCGAAATGGAATCTGCGTTCTCGGAGAAGAACTGTGCCGCAACAGGTCTCAGTCAGCGACTGACGGAGCTGGTGACGGCCGCCGGATGGCAGAGCACGTTTCAGCGCACCGCCCGGGTCTGGCTGGATCCGCCGGCGTCGCCGCGCCAGCTGTTCAGCGAGGCGTTCGCGCACGGCCGTAATGGCCGTGATGGCCGTGATGGCCGTGATGGCCGTGATGGCCGTGATGGCCGGGACGCCCGGCGCCAGGGAGAGCTCCGGCGGCATCCGCCCGGTTCCGGCCGGCCCCGGCGCCGAAGGCCATATTCGGCGGGATGCCAGGCGGCCCGGGTACTGGCCGGCCCCGCCGTGCTGGTGGTCCTGGCTTACCTGGTGAGCGCGATCTGGGTAGCCGCCTGGGCGCTGGCACTGCTGCTGGTGGCGGCCGCAATCACCGGTCACACCATCACCATGCTCCCGCACCTGGCCCGCCGCCGGTCGTCACTGGCGATGGTGCCTCTGCACCTGCTGGCCTCCGCAGGGCTCGATCTGGCCGGTTTCGCCGGATTCTTGGCCGGTGGCATCCGGCTGAGCGCTGACCGGCTGAGCGCTGACCGGCTGAGCGCTGACCGGCTGAGCGAGCGGCCCCTCAGCGAGCGGTCCTTGAGCACCGATCAGGCCGGTCCTGGCATCGATCCGGCGTTACGACTGAAACCTTTGCGTCCGGCAACGGGCCCGGCAACGGGAAAGGCAACGGGAACGGCAACGGCTCTTCCGCCGATCAGGCTCCGGATCCCGGCCCAGCCAACAGTTCTGGACGAAGACCCAGATGTGGAC
>CALMAR010000109.1 GCA_937859855.1 uncultured Kineosporia sp. | reverse complement strand
CGTCTTCATGGCCCTGGAGGATGACGCGGAGCAGGAGGAGTACGGCCTCGCCCGGCTGCGGTCGGCCGGTACGCACATCATGGGCAGGGGCGTCTATATGGGACTTCGGGACTACTGGCCCTCGAGTCCGCTGGCCAACGCCGCACCCATGAACGAGATTCCCAAGGTGGTGTTTTCCCGGACGCTGACCGAGGAGGACGCGACCTGGGCGCAGACCACGATCGCGTCGGGTGATACGGCCGAGGAGATCGCCGCGCTCAAGGCGCAGCCCGGCGGCCCGATCCTCTGCCACGGCACCGGGCCGTTCGCGCGGTCGCTGATCAAGCTCGGGGTGGTCGATGAGTACCGGATCTGCATTGTGCCCGTGGCTGAGGGCAGGGGTGCCGCGCTGTTCACGGACGCCACCAAGCTGCGGCTGGTCGCCAGCAGGGCCTTCACGTCGGGGCTGGTCGAACTGGCATACGCGCCGCTGTGACCCAGCGCGCGAGGAAGTCGCTTCCGCTGATCGCGCTGTGGCATCGTTTCGACGTACGCTGATCGGGCGGCAGCCACGTCTGCCGGATCCGAGCCAGCCCGCCGGCGCCGGGGTGGCCATGAGGACAAGAGCGGCTCAGCCCTCACGTGGTAGCCCTGGATGGCCGTTGTCGACTGGTGGTGGCGGGGCGCCGGTGATGCCGCCCGTATGGAATGACAATGACCCACGACAAGATCAAGGCTGCAACACGGGCCCGTATGGCTCGCACGGGCGAGCCCTACGCGGCGGCCCGCAAGGCTGTGTTGTCTGAGCGCGATCGCCGGTTCTTCCCGATGAGCTTTGACACGCATGGGCTGAACTGGATCACGAAGTATGCCGACGCATTGTTCGGTGGCGGGCCAGGGCGAGCCGGCGTGTGGGTGGATCCTGATCGGCTACAGATCAGGATGGGAGTATTCCGGCTCGAGCTGCCACGCAGCTCGATCAAGAACGTTCGTGCCTCGACTGTCAATGTGCATGGAACGTCGGGGACGCACAGCACTCTGGGCGGCCGGCTACTCGTCAATGGCTCCGGGCGCGGGCTGGTGGAGTCGATCTGGACCCTCCCGCCAAGCGGGGAAGGGGTCTGGCCGCCTGGATTCCCCGTCCGTTGCACCGGAAGGTGATCGTGAGCCTGGAGGACCCTGAGGACTTCATCGCCGCGCTGAAAGGCCCAAGCACACGGAGCCAGGACACCACGGAGCCCCAGTCGTGAGTCACGGCAGTTCCTGACAGGCCGCCCGGTAGACGCGGAGATCCGGCTTCGCGGCACCGATGCCCTGGGCCGTCAGAACCGTGGCGTTCGCAATGGCCATCGGCTGGTCCTATAACCAGCGAATGCCGGTCTGGCTAGAGGGTCTCGCGTCTACCTCGCGGCTTCGCCTGGTGAACGCTTCTGCCAGCTCGTGACAATCCCAGGGTGACTGCCCGACCCACCCTCGGGGGACCGCATGCCGGACCTGACCGACGTCACCGACGCGGAGATCATTGCCGCCTCCCGCTCTGACCCGGAGCGCTTCGGTACGATCTTCGATCGTCACGCGCCCGCTGTCCACGCCTTCCTGGCCCGGCGGGGTGGAGGGGACCTCGCTGACGATCTGCTCGGCGAGGTCTTCGCGGTCGCCTTTCGCGCGCGCCGGCGCTACGACGGCGTGCACGCCAGCGCGCGGCCGTGGCTCTATGGCATCGCCCACAACGTACTGAGAGCCCATCTGCGCCGAGACTCTCAGCGCATCCGGTTGTACCGGCGCACCGAAGCAGAGCCACCCGAGGACCCCTGGGCCGACGTGGACCGCCGTCTCGACGCAGACGGCCCCGGCGGCCGCGCCGTACACGCCCTGGCAAAGCTGCCGGCCGGCGAGCGGGAGGTCCTGCAGCTCATGGCCTGGGAGGGGCTGACCGTCTCCGAAGCCGCAGCGGCGCTGGGCATTCCGCCCGGCACCGCCCGTTCCCGCTTGCACCGCGCACGGACGGCCCTGAGGGCCATCGCCGCCGTTCCCCAGACTGGAGAGACATCATGAACGACATCCTGGACGACGACCTACGCAATCTGCTGGCCCCGGCCGGGCGCACGTTGCCGCCCAGCCCCGCATCGCTGCAGAGGGCAAGGGCCACCCTCGACCGGCACATCGGGCCCTCTCGTTCGCGCCGGACGGTGCTGCTGGCGGCCGCCGCCGGAGTCGCCGCGATCGCGACCGGAGCGCACTTTGCGTTGGCCGGGGACGATCCTTCCGAGTCCCCGGCCACAGGAGAGACCCCGGCCAAGGGGTTGATGACCGCGGGGCAAGCCCTGGAACGCCTGGCCCGGGCCGCTGAGGCGCACACACCAGCCTCCTGGCAGGGCGCCGCCTTCTGGTACACCGAGAGCCTGCAGTATCTCGGCCCCCAGGAACCGCCGGTGACTCGCCGGGTCTGGAACCCTCACAGAGGCCACGGCCGCCTGATCGATCCGGGGCTGAAGCCGGCGACCCAGAGGGTGGAGCCGAAGTACTACGGGGTTGTCGGCAGGCAAGCGACCCCGGTGCTGTGGGACGACCTGTGGTCCCTGCCTGCCGACCCGGACAAACTGAAGGCGCTCTTGCAGGCCGCCGTCACCGAACAGCTGGCCCGGAAAGGCATTAACCCTCAGGACGACCCGGATGCGGCACTGTGGTCGCTCGCGTGGGCAATGCTGCGCGAGAGCCCCGCCCCGCCCCCGCTCCGGGCGACCCTTTACCGCGTCGTTGGCGGCCTGAAAGGGGTCGAGCTGGTGGGCCTGGTCAAGGACTCGCGCGGCCGGCCCGGCGTGGCGGTCAACCGAACCCACAAAGACGTTGTGGAGCAGGTGACCCTGAGCCAGGCGGATGGCCGGATCCTGGAGGAGCAGTCCGGCAACTGGGTCGGTACCCGAGTAGTCGAGGGCCCGGTCGACTCCGTCACCGCGGTGCCGCACTGATCAAGCGGCGAGAGCGGGCCTACCCTCTCACCACTGGGCAGTTCGCTGGCCAGTGGTGAGAGGCACCCGCCACCGCATCGATGGTCTCCGAGCGAGCGGCTTGGCCGCTACCGGCTCGGTGACGAGGTCGCACTTCAGCCTGCGGACGGCGGCCAGATCTCGGCCGCCGACTCGCTCGTGGACTCGTCGACCTAATCGACCGCCATCGGGTGCAGGTCGATCTGGCTCACTGATCGCGCGGCAAGCCGGCGGGCCCCCGGAGATCGGCCGTGGGGAGCTGGAGCCATAGAGATTGCCGTGAATCCCATGTATGGCTCTCACGCCTCTAGCGGAAGCGCGGGCATACATGAGGTCAGGTGAACTCATCTGTCCATTACCAGATATCTCCGCTGATCAAGGAGAAACCAACCTCTACCGGAGAGCCGGCGCACTTCTGACCTTGCACTCCGGCGCCTGGCGAGGCATAGAAGTTGGGAATGATGCGGATGGAGACCACGCCGTTGCGTCCGAATGTGGGAGCGAGCCCTCACCGCCCCTGCTCACACGACGATCGGTACGGCGCCCGAAGAACAGTTGTCTATCCGCGCCGCAGGAAGACGAAGAGTGCCACGACGTACGTCACTCCCCCGAGTGCGCCGAGCCAGACGTAGGGGGTCGCGTCTTCGCCGCGAGCGGTCTGCACCACGAACGCGGTCAGGTCCGCCAGGATCACCACCACGCCGGTGGTCGCGGTTGCCCGCAGGTCGATGCCGGTGAGCCGCTCGTCGGTGCGGCCGAACATGCCGCGCATGACGTCGCTGCGACGGCCGGCCACCTCGATGCCGGCCGCGGTGACGAGCATGATGGCGAACAGGCCCAGGCCCAGGCCCGGCCCGCTGCCCACCCAGCCGCCGATCTGGTAGGCGACGCCGATCACGAGGGCGACCACGGCGGCGGCGTGGAGGCCGCGGCTTTCCTTACGACCCGCTGGACTCGTTCGTGGTGCAGTCGACATGGAACGTCTCCTCAACGGTGGTGCCGAAGAACCGGGCCAAGGCGATGGCCAGCGGCAAAGACGGGATGTAGCGGCCCGTCTCGATCGAGTTGACGGTCTGCCGGGACACCCCCATGGCAGCAGCGAGACCACCTTGGGAGAGTCCCCTCTTCTCTCGCAGGGTTCGGATCTCATTAGGCACGGACGGGTACCGGATACCGCGTGTCAAGCGCGCTTGTCACCCTTGAATCGTGCTCCCACCTGACCGGCCTGTCAAGCGTGCTTTACAAGCTCTTTTACGACACCGGGTGTGGTTGGGTCCTGAATCCGCCGTTTCAGGAGGGATCGGGCGATGACCTACCGCACCGCCCACCAGGTCACCGCCACCATCAACACCGCCCAGGACACCGGCCCGCACACCGCGGCGAAGGCACCGGCCACAGCAGTCTCACGGAAGGAGTCGCCACAGCTCAACGTGGTCCCATGCATGACCGGCATGTCAGGTCGTACTTGAACCTTGAGTCCCGCCGGTGGATCGGCCTGTGAGGGATCGCCAAGCGCTGGCTGGGCCTGGGCCTGTGGTCGCCGCGAGCAGCTCCTCAGTGGGACCGGCGATTCAGCCGGCGAGAACCGCAGCGCAAGCGATCTGCGGCAGATCCAGACGGGCCAGTGACTGATCGCGGAGATCAGCTTACGGTCTAGTGCGTGGCAGGTTTCGCGGTGCGCAGACTGTACGGTCCTGGATGGGATGCCGCTCGCGGTGTCCGCGAGCAGCGAGATTGGCCTGCGCATGCCACGTTCATGGATGGGCTCGTCGAAGACGGCTTCGTCATCATCGGTGGTCCTGTCCGCGACGGTGCCTTGCTGTTCGTCCAGGCGCGAGACGAGCTAGAGGTCGGTCGCCGCCTGAGCCAAGACCCCTGGGTTGAGTCTGGGCTGCTTACGACGGCAGGAATCGAGGCCTGGCAGATCTGGCTCGACGGTCGGGCGACGGAGCCGTCGTCTTCACCCGGACGCCGCCCAGGTACCGGCTGGTGGACGGGCGCTCTCGCAGCGACGGTGCTAGCCGCCGCGGCCGGCTACGCCGCGGGCACGATGGCCGCAAGGCTGCACCTGCGCGGAAACTGACGGCACCGGTCGTGGTGGCCTCACCGACGGTCAGCCCGCCGCCCTTACCGACAGCCTCAGCGTCACCCACCAGGCCGGTGCCCTCCGCGCGCCGGTGATCGGCTCAGGTCCAAAACGTTCTCGATGCAGGTACGCCAGTTCCGCACCGCTGGTGCGGCGGGTGTTCAAGCCGGACGGTGGCGGGCAACATTGGGCGGACTCCAGCCAGCGACAGCACCTGCGATGACCAGCAGGCTGTCCGCGGGGGTCACATTGTCGGTGGTCGACGAATGGTCACGCTCTTGAGTATGGGCGCCTGGCGGTAGCCGGTCTCGGAAGCCGCTGGGACTCGCGAAGGGCCGCACAAGGACCGAGAAGAGGAGTGACTGGACATGTGACGGAAGTCCAGGACGTGAGAGCCGGCCACCACGACGCAGCTACCTGGTCGGCACCTGCAGTGAGACCGCTCAGGGGGCTTAGACCAGGAAGTTGTTGAGTAAGCGGGTCAATGGGATGGGCTGCTCTTCCGTAACCCAGTGGCCGGAGTTAGGCAGGACTTGTGTGTCAACTGTGGTGGCATACGTGTTCCATTGCTGTCCGACTGTTGCGCCCAGGGCGTTCTGGCCGCCGATGGCCAAGACCGGCATGGTGAGCTTGCCCTTGGCGCGGAACTTGGCGTTCTCCTGCACGTCCAGGCGCAGTTGCCGGTACACGCTGAACCACGCGTGCAGGCGACCCGGCTCGCGTATGGACTCTGCGTAGTAGGCATAGTCGGCCGGTGAGAACGCCGATCGGTTGGTGAGGAACTGGCCGATGAAGCCCCGCACGAAGGCTTCTTCGTGGCCGTGGACGAGTGTCTCGGCGAACGGCTCCTGGAAGAGCCCGAAATGCCACTCAGACGGTGATCCGTCGGGCGTGAGCGCCGGAAAGTCGTAGATGCTTTGATCAGGTATCGGCGCTTCCATCACTGCCATGCGGCGTACCTCGTCGGGCCACTGCGCTGCGTAGGCATAGGCCACCCATAGGCCGATGTCATGACCGACCAGCTGGACGCCGGATGCGAGGTGAAGCTGCAATAGCAAGTTGTGGACGTCTCGGGCCAGTGTCGCCGTGTCATAGCCCCCGGTCGGGATGCCGGAGTCGCCGGTGCCGCGAAGGTCGACCGCGATGACTGTGTGGTCGCGGGCCAATGATGGCATCTGCTCACGCCATTCCGACCAGGTTTGAGGCCACCCGTGGATCAGGACAACGGGGGATCCGTGGCCACCTCTCACGTAGTGCATCCGGAACCCGCTCACGTGAGCATACGAAGAAGTGAAGCCGGCTGGCGGACTACTGATGTCGTCCTGGACCGGATGCAGCGCTACAGCGCTCGAGTTGCCTGACCCACCTGATGGGCCTGTGTGCACTGTGAGGGTGTTCGCCGAGTGCAGTGCGATCGGCCCCAGGAGTGCGGTCGCCAGGACGGCACTGCGAAGCATTGAGATTTTCATGGTTATCCCTTACCGGTAGCTGACGCCGACCCTGCTATGGCTGTTCATGGTGGTGATGGCTCAACTGCTCAGCTTTCGTGAGCAGTTGGCCGTAATTCTTGGAAACACAGGCTCCTACTGACTGGAGGGCTGCTCCCGATCAGGGAACTTCGCTCTTGGGCAGGATCGGATTGATCACCTGTCCGGTCGCCACGTGGTGTTACGCAGTCTGCGCTTGGGCCAGCGGATACGTCCTCACGATCCGTTCTAGCGGGAGCAGGCCAGCGCTGGACGCGCGAATCAGGCGAGGCCGGAACGTTTGAGCCAAGGCTTCGCCGCCGTTGACGTCCCGGACGGTGCGGCTCATGCCCGGCAGGTCAGGAAAGAATCTGCAACCCCCGGTCAGCTTGACACCCTCGGCAGCTGGTCCAGATCAATCCGAATTCAACTGATAGCGGACAGCTTTCGAGGTGGCCGCCCTTGTCAGCCACTTCCCGCGCACCAGCAACAGGACGTGGCTTCTTCGAGCTCGGCTAGTTGCCGGAGAGTGCAGAGCGGTAACCATGTGCGCTCGTTCGTACCCTTCGAGTCGAGAGGTCTCGCCTGTTATGGATCGATCGTTCCGGAATTACAGCAGCCGGGCTCCCGGCCGTCAACCCCCGACGCTGATAGGCGTGATAGGCGCCCGAAGCGGGTAGGCTTTGGGACGTGTCTGGAGGCCGGCCTCGTGGCTTCGAGACCGACGCCGCCATGAATCAGGCGCTAAAGGTGTTCTGGACACTTGGCTATGACACAGCCTCGGTGGCGCTCCTGCGCGAGGCGATGGGAATTTCGGCGGCCAGCTTCTACGCCGCGTTCACCTCTAAGGAATCACTCTTTGAGGTTGTCATGCAGCGATACATGAGCAGTTATGGCCAGGCGACCGCCCCGGCTGCCAACGAGGACCTGCCGCCCAGGACGGCAATCGAGCAGACACTGACCAACTCAGTGCAGATGCAAACCGATCCGTCTCATCCGCCTGGCTGCCTACTCGTGCTTTCCGCCACAACCTGCTCCCCGGCCAACACTCACGTGCACCGCCTCTTGAAGGACAAGCGAGCTGAAGACCGGCGCAACATCTCGCGCTGCGTGGAGCGCGCCGTTCAGGCTGGCGAACTGCCCCGCGATACCCGCCATCGCGCGCTCGGGGCGATGTTCCACAACTTTGTGATCGGCATAACCGTCCAAGCCCGAGACGGTGTACCACGGCAGAACCTGTTTGCTGCGGCTCATTACGCCATGCTGGCCTGGGAGAGCCCCGCAGCAGCACCCGCAAACCCGTGAACTGCTGCGGAGTCGAACCACCGAAGCCGACGGACCCACGGTTGACTCGAGATCCGGCCCCGGCCTCCGGCGCAGCGAGCACCCACCACGTCGACGACGTCGTGCTCCGGGCCACCAAGCTGTAGCGACGGTGGTCCTAGAGCTGGAGCCCGCAGCCGGCTGGGCGGCGTGACCGGACGTGCCCTGCCGTGGTCGCCGCCGGCCGGACAGCGACCACGGCAGGGGCTTTCGTGGCGGTCAGGTCAGGTCGGCCTTGGTGAGGATCTGGCCGCCGATGCCCCAGCCGCCGTCTGGTACCTCCTCGACGAGGACCAAGACGTTCTGGCGGGCCTGCTCGCCGTAGAACTCGACGTACAGGTCCGTCACGGTGTTGACCGCGTGCTTTTTCTGGTCCGCGTCGAGTGTTCCGGCGGGCACTTTCAGGTTGGCGAATGGCATTGCGTTCCTTTCGGATCAGTTGGAGCCAGTGGGTGGCGTGCGCGCGACGCCGGAGTCAGAGCGCGCTGTTCGGGGTCAGGAGTTCTTGAATGCCTACGCGGCGGTAGAAGTCGGCCCGGATGCGGTCCGCGACGGCTGTCACCACCTCGCTGCCGTCTTTGCTGGGGTCGATGTGTACCCTGAACGGCCGCTGACCGCGAGGGAGCTCGACCACCCGCCTGATCTCCCGAGCCACCTCGGATACGTCCGCGTCGGGCGGCAGGATGTCGGAGAGCCGCTTGTTGACGTCGTCCCGCAACTGCCCGTACTTCTCGTCGTAGGCGCCGGCGGTGTCCTGGTCGCCGGGCTCCCCGGCGTGAGCGAAGTGGTTGGTCCCCGAGGTGAACGCACCGGGCAGGATGATGGTGGTGTCGATGCCGAACTTGATCAGCTCGGCGGCGTAGCTGACCGCCAGCGCGTCCCCGGCTGCCTTGGCCGCGAAGTAGGGCCCGAGGAACGGCGGGCAACCACCCCGGGTGCTGGTGGACCCCACCCAAACCAGCAGCCCGTCGCCGCGGTCCCGCATCTGCGGCAATGCGGCACGGTTCAGGCGCTGCGCGCCCAGAACGTTGGTGTCGTACACCGAGGCGAGCTGCTCGGGGGTGAAAGCCTCGGCGGGCCCGAGGACCATGTGGCCGGCGTTGTGCACGATCACGTCGAGCTGCCCAGACTCCTGGAGAATCTGCGCCACCGCTGCGTCGACGGACTCCTGCGAGGAGACGTCGAGCTCCACAGCGGACAGTGACCACCCCTCCTTCTCGGCCTTGACTTTGAGCTTTTCGACCACATCGGCGTTCTTGCCGCTGATATCCCGGATGCCGGCGTACACGCGGTGGCCGTGGCGGGCCAGCTCATCCGAGGTGAGGGCACCGAACCCGCTGGACGCCCCGGTGACGACGACAGTCTTGGTTGTTTCGGTGGTCATGGTCGCCTCCCTCAGATCATCGCGCCGTTGGCGCGCACGACTTGGCCGCTGATCCAGTGACCTTCCGGACCGGCCAGGAACCCGACCACGTTGGCGATCTCGTCCGGCTGTCCAAGTCGCCCCAAGGGGATCATCTTGGTGATCCGGTCGATGTCCTCGTTGGTCTTGTCCTTGGTGAACAGCTCGGTCGCGGTCGGGCCGGGGGCAACGGCGTTCACTGAGATGTTCCGGGAGCCGAGCTCCTTCGCCAGGATGCGGGTGAGCACCTCGACCGCGCCTTTGCTGGCCGCGTAGGCGCCGTAGCTGGGAAAGGCCGTGCCGACGACGGTTGTCGAGAAGTTCACGATGGCGCCGCCATCTCGCAGCTGCCGGGCGGCGAGCTGGTCGACGACGAAGGTGCCACGGATGTTCGTGCGGTGAACACTGTCCAGCTCTTCGAGATCCAGGTCGGCGATCGGCGACAGCGGCATCCGCCCGGCGGCGTGCACGACGACATCCAATCCGCCGTAGCGCTGTGTGGCAGCGTCGAACACGGCGGCCATCTGCTGCTCGTCCGCCACGTCGCCCTTGACGGCGTACACCCGGCCCCCGGCCTCCTCGACCTCTGCGACCGCCTTGGCGGCCTCGTCCTCGTTCGAGGCGTAGTTGATGATCACCGCGAAGCCGTCTCGGGCGAGTCGGGTGGCGCAGGCGCGCCCGATGCCGCGCGAGCCTCCGGTCACCACTGCGACCCGTTGCCCTGCTGCTGACGTGGGCATTTCTCTCCTCGGGATTGCTGTCCGACGTTGTCACGCCTACCATCTCCGAGAATGGTCCGTGCGTCACGTGCACAGTTAGGATCTCGACTATGCACGACATGCAACTGGGCCGGGTGGATCTCAACCTGCTCCCGGCGCTGGCCGCGCTCCTGGACGAGCGCAGCGTGTCCCGCGCGGCCGACGCCGTCGGGCTGAGCCAGTCAGCGATGAGCCGGGCGCTGGGCCGGTTGCGCCGTCTGCTGAAGGACGACCTGCTGGTGCGCAACGGCGACGGTTACCATCTGACCCCGGCCGCGACGACACTGCGCGTGCAATTGGCGGACGTGATGCCGCACCTGCAGTCCATGTTGCTCGGGCGGGACTTCGATCCAGCCACCGAGACCCGCCGGTTCCGCCTGGCGGGAAGCGACTACGCGGTGATCACATTCGGCTCCGCGGTCTTCACCTTGGTTCTCGCCCAGGCCCCGCGAGCCTCCATCCGCTTCCAACCCTGGCACCAGAAAGTCTTCCGCGACCTGGCCGACGGCGAGCTGGATCTCACCTTCTCAGGGATGCAGCGCCCGGCACCCGTGCTGAACGAGTTGCTGTTCACCGATGACATGGTGTGCATCGTTCACCGAGGTCACCGGCTCGCCCCCCAGCGGAGCATTTCCCTCGACGACTACCTCTCCTTCGGGCACCTCGTCATCGACATCGACCAGGGACAGCAGCCCTCCGTGGACGGAGTGCTCGCCGCCATGGGCAGGCCCCGCGAGGCGGTCCTGACCATGCCTTTCCACGCCACAGCGCCGCTGGCCCTGATCGGCACGCAGCTCATCCTGACTATGCCGGTCCGGGCTCTGCAGCACTTCGTCGCCCCCTACGGCGAGCACCTGTGCGTGTTCCCCGCTCCCCTGCAGGTCCAGTCACTGCCCTACTTCATGTCCTGGCACGCCCGGGCGGACAATGACCCGGCCCAGCGCTGGCTCCGGGAGCAGGTGCGCCAAGCCGTGCAGGATGTGATTGCCAGCCCGGTCTGAAGCCGCAGTCCCGATCCGATCATGCGGGTGTTGCGCGCGACAGGTGCTGCACGCTGGGAGGCCGCGGCGGCGGTCGCGGTACCGTCCTGACGACGCGGCCGGGTCTTGAAGCCGCCGGTGTGCAGTAATGAAGAGCGCGGTTCCAAGCAGATGCTCGAGGAAACCTCAGGCGTTCGGCGCCATGCGGGGCCTGCCGGTGCCGCCCTGATCCTGTCCAACCCGTTCCTGGAGAGGATGAAGACCGGGTGCGGTGCGATACATCGCTTGTGCGGTTAGCTTCTTACTCATGGCTCGGATCCTGGCTCACATGACCATGTCCCTGGATGGCTACATAGCCACTGACACCGACGAGGTCGGAGCACTGTTCGACTGGTATGACGCCGGCCCGATCGAACTGTCCAGCGGGAACCCGGATATCCGATTCCACCTCGACGAAGCGGGCGCTGGCATGCTGCGCTCATTGATGAACGAGATCGGGGCGCTAATCTGTGGCCGGCGACTGTTCGACATCACGAACGGCTGGGGCGACCAGCACCCGATCGGTGCACCCGTCGTCGTCGTCACACACACCCCGCCGGCCGACGTCAAACGCTGGCCCCGGACCCATTTCGTCAGCGACGTGCGACAGGCCGTTGAGGAAGCGCGTGCCATCGCGGGTGACCGAGACGTCGCCGTCGCCAGCGCGAACCTGGTCGGTCAGCTACTCGACCTGAACCTCATGGACGAAGTGGCTGTCAGCCTCGTACCCCTGCTCATGGGCGGCGGAAAGGCCTACTTCGGGAATCTGACCCGAGGCCCAGTCATGCTCGAAAACCCCACGGTCGTGCTCGGGACCCGGGCTACGCACCTGCGGTACCGCGTCCGCCACTAGTCGGATGCTGCCTGCGGCAGGACTGGACACTGCGCAGGACCGTTCAGTGCGGAGGATCCGCGTCAGCGGGCCCGGTCGTAGACCAGCGCCAGCTCACCCATGTCGCCGGTGTCCTGGTGGGTCAGCCTCCACGCTGAGGGAGGCAGGCCATCGGCGAACAGCCGCTGACCGTCACCGGCAATCTCCGGAGTGACCATCAGGTAGAGGCGGTCGATCAGGTCCGCCGCGAGCAGCGGCTGGATGATGCTGGGGCTGGTGTTGACGAGGATGTCGCCCTCCCCAGAGGTCCGCAGGCCGGCCACGACCTCGGCGGCGGGAGCGTTCACGATGCGCGTCCGCGGCCAGGGCGCGGCCGTCAACGTGGAGGAGAAGACCACCTTCTGCGTCCGAATGAGCCAGGTGGCGTAGCCGCGATCGCGGACGTCGGCGTTCTGGTCGTCGGCTACCTGCCCCCAGTAGCCCATGAAGCCCTCGGCGCTGCCGCGACCTAGCAATACCTGGCTCGCCCCCGTGTGGATGCGGCGGAGTTGTTCGCGCGCGACGTCGCTGGTCATGTAGGGCACGATCGAGCCGATGTCCGCCGGTCCGCCCCGGCCGTTGTATCGGCCGTCAAGGGTGAGGCTGAGGTTGGCCCGGATCAGGCGCCGGGTCGGGCTGGTCATGGTTGTTCCTCCTCCTGTCGTTATAGGCCCTTGCACCTGCGCGATGGCGCCACCATTGTCAGCAAATTGTGCACTTATGTGCACCGGTTTGAGATATTGTAGCTTCGACGTGGTGGCATTGGCCGTGCTGGAGGGCGAGGGCATGGATCGAGTGCTGGGGCCGCTGGTTCTGGGCGTAGATGGCGGCACGGAGAGCATCCGGGTCGGCCTGTTCACACTCGACGGCGAGCTGGTTACCGTGGCCCGTGAGCCCTACGTCACCACGCACGCCCGGCCGGGCTGGGCCGAACAGGATCCTGCTGACTGGTGGCGCGGGCTCCGCGACGGCGTCCGCCGAGTGCTCGCCGACTCCGGCGCCGCGCCCGACCAGGTCAAGGGCATGTCCCTGGCGTGCACCTGCTTCACGATGGTCGCGGTGGGCGCCGACGACCGGCCGCTGCGCCCGGCACTGCTGTGGATGGACGTGCGGTCCGCGGCCGAGGCGGATCGGATCGCCGGGTCCGGCGCCGAGGCACTGCGTATCAGTGCGGGCACGCACGCGTCGGCCGAGTGGATGCTGTCCAAAGCGATGTGGCTGCGCCGTCACGAGCGCGGGGTTTACGAGGCCACCCGCTGGCTAGCGGACTACGTGGAGTGGCTGACGTTCCGCCTGACCGGCATGAGGTCGACGTCGGTGAACTCCGCGGCCATCCGCGGCTACTACGACCGGCTGGCCGGTGGCTGGCCGACGCAGCTGTGGGACAGCGTCGACATGCACGACCTCCGGGAGCGGGTGGCGCCGCAGGTCCTGTTGATGGGGGAGCAGGTGGGCGGACTGGGCGCCGAACCTGCCGCCGAACTCGGACTGCGCGCGGGCACGCCGGTCGCCCAGGGCGGCGCCGACGCTTTCGTCGCGATGCTCGGGCTGGGCGTGACCGGGCCGGGCACGGTCGCGATGGTGACCGGGTCGTCCCATGTCCACATGCTGCAGGCCGAGCGGCCGTGCCACGTCGAAGGCCTATTCGGTTCCTACACCGACGCGGTGGTGCCCGGTCAGTTCACCCTGGAGGGCGGTCAGACGTCGACCGGTTCGGTGGTGAACTGGCTGATCCGGCTGCTGCGGGGACGGGATTGCCCGCCCGGCCAGGTCGCTAGCACGCTGGCGGAGCTCAACCGGGCGGCCGGGGACCTGCCGCCCGGCGCGGACGGACTCCTGGCCCTGGACTATTGGCAGGGCAACCGCACGCCGCATGTCGATCCGCGTGCCCGGGGGATGTTCTGGGGGCTGTCCCTGGTGCACGAGCCTGCGCACCTGTTCCGGGCGGTGATCGAGTCGATCTGCTACGGCACGGAGGGGATCCTGGGTGCCATGCGCTCCAGCGGCCGGCCGATCGAGGCCGTGGTGGCCTGTGGTGGTGCCCTGAACAGCCCGTTCTGGCTGCAGACCCATGCGGACGTCTCCGGTGTCCCGATCCGGACGACGCGGGTGAACGACGCGGCGATGCTGGGCGCGGCAATCCTCGCCGCACTCGGCGCCGGCCTGTACCGGGACATGCCGGAGGCCAGCGCGGCGATGGTGGCCGCCGACCGGGTGATCGAGCCCAGGCGTGCGCTGACCGAGCAGTACCGGCCCCTACTGGGCCTCTACACCGAGTCCTACGACGCCATGAAGCCGCTGCTGCACCGCGCGGCCGACCTCGCGGATCGGGAGCCGTCGCGATGACCCCCGAACGTGGGCCCCGGGGCAGCGGCCGGGGCGGTGGCCCGGGCGACGACGGGGACAGCCGTCACGAGCTGATCGCGGCGATAGCCTCGATGTACTACCTGGACAACCTGGACCAGAACGCCATTGCCAGGCAGGGCGGCCTGTCCCGCTCGACCGTCTCCCGAATGATCACCGAGGCCCGGCAGACGGGCATCGTGAGCATCCGGATCGATCACGCCCTGCCCCGCGACCACGCCCTCGAAGCCCGTGCTCGCAGCCAGTTCGGGGTCCGCGACGCGCTCGTGGTCGCAGCCCCGGCCCCGGCGCTGCGGGCGTCGACCGTGGAGCGGCCGAGATCGCCGCGCAGCGCGGGATGCGCGACGCGGCGTTCGCCACCCAGTTCA
>CALMAR010000108.1 GCA_937859855.1 uncultured Kineosporia sp. | reverse complement strand
TCTTCGAGCGCCGCAAACGCTCTGCCGCCAGAGAGGAGGCGGACAGGTCCGCCGAAGCCGAAGCCGCTGCCATCGCCGTAAACAATGAGCGCCTGCGTCAGCAGTACCAGTCCCAACTGGACGAAGTATGGGACAGGCTTCAAGCGAACGATCCCGATGTCGTCATGGGTACCTTGGCTGAGGCTTTCGAAGACAACGAAGCAGCGGCCGCGCCGGTCGGCGTCGACCAAGGCGAAGCTTCCATCGTGGTGCTCGTACCAGGTCCGACCGCCGTACCAGAACGCCGTCCCACGACGACCGCAGCTGGCAACCTCTCACTCAAGAAGCTCACCAAAGCCGAAACCACCGAAATCTACCGGCTGATGGTCTGCGGATACGCCCTCACAACCGTCAAGGAAGCATTAGCAGTCGCCCCCGGCCTCCACAGCGTACGCGTGATAGCAATACGCGACGCTGGCGCCAACGCCTACGGACAACCACGCGTGGAGGCCGTGATGGCAGCTCGCTTTCACCGGCACCGCTTAACGGGCGTTCGATGGGACACGGCCGACGCTGCAGCCATCGTGACCGAAGTCTCTAGCGAACTAACGTCACTAAGCGTAGGTCGTCACCGAGAGTTGGCCCCGCTGGACCTGGATAAAGAACCCGACATCGCAGCCGTTGTAATCGCTGTCGACCTGGCGGAGATGGCCGAAGGGCAAGTTACAGCAACGAGTACAAGCAGCGGGATTGAGCCCCAGCAGTCCCTCCCCAAGACGAGACCGGAGAACAACGCGCCGACACATGACGCTGGGTGGGCTTCGTCAGTGACCGGCTCAAACGATGCGCGACCGTTCATAAATAGCTCAATCTCGCCGCCGGCACCAAAGCCATCTCAGCCAGCCGAAGAGCCCCCCTCCCTTGCTGCAATTGTTCAGCGACTTCACCTCGAAGAACCGCGGCATCCGCTGGACGAGCAAGTTGAAGTAGCCGGAGAGACCTACCACGTCAAAGGAATCAGGAACGTTTTCAGCGACCAGCGGATGCCTATTACGACGCAAGGCAACACGATCGATAGCGTCCAATGTGTCCTGGTGCCCGAAAGATGGAATCCGCATGATCCCAACGCGGTCGCCGTATTGGTCGGTCTACACCACGTCGGATACCTTCCTGCCGAACTGGCCCGCGACTACTCGCCGCCCCTGCTCCGACTTGCATCAGGCGGTGCCCTAGCGACCGGCGTGGCGAGGATCTGGGCCAAATCCGACTCCAGCATGCTCCGCGCTCGCGTGACGATCCTCATCCCTGAAGTCAGCGGCTTCGCCTGAGGGAACAAGATCATTCACGACACGGTTCATGACACGAAACTGCGGTCAACCATGAGGCTCAGGGCTCCAAGAGTGCGCGGAACTGTGGGCAAAGTCGCAGGTAGTGGACCTGGTAGCTGGGTTCGGGTCTTCTTCTAATCCTCAGGCCGTCAGTTCGAATCTGACCGAGCGCACCGCTCTGACCTGCAGGTTTGCCCTCCGGGGCACCTGCAGGGGCAGAAATCCTCATGGTTAGACACAGCCATCCCTGGCTATGCATCGCAGCTCGATACCTCGGCGTTGCGCGACAACCAAGCGCAGTCGTTTCCCCAACAGTCGGCATACAGGAGACCGATCGCGGTTAGCTTGCTCCGTCTAAGTCCAGAGCTCGTCGATAGACAGATGAGGCCGGGGACAGCAGATGAGTCACCGCGGGACGCAACGGGTCCGCCGTGATCGAGTCCTTGCATGACCGTATACAAGTACGAAGAATCAGTCAGGTCGGCGGACGGCAACCACTTGGTGACGTGGAACGCGAGCTCGGGCGGAATTCTGACTCGTCCACTGCTCGTGCGGCGACTACTGCCTCCTCGTGAGTGGCCTGGCTACAGCCAGGAAGGGCGCCAGGCAACATGCGGACCATCCTGAGCGTCCTCGAAACTGGCGACCGCCAGAGCTCAGGTGACGTTGACGATGATGCTTGTGAAATGGCGTAGCGCAGCCTAGATCAAGACCCCGCTGAACCGCCCCGCGCGTCGGGCATTGAGGTGGGCAGACCAAGCCCTGGGTGTGCCGTCATCGGAATCATGTCGGCGGTCATCCGAAACGCTCGTGCGAGTTGGGAGCGTGAGAGATGGACCTCATCGGCGAGTGTTCCGATCGTCCACGGCTCGGCCGGCCCGGGCGCGCTTCACGTCGCCGGCAACCATCACGTGTGCGCGAACAGCGCCGTCCGGTCCGGCTGCTGGGTTCGGGCTTCAGGCGAGCTCGGCCTGGAGGATCTCGGCGACGGGTCGACGGGCACCGACCCGCGCTGGGATCGCGGTCAGGGCCGCGATCACCACGACGGTTCCGAGCAAAACCGCTGCCAGCGACCAAAGCGACGGGACTGGCGCGAAGTCTTCGGAGATGGCTTTGAACAGCCAGATGCCACAGGGGATGCCGAGAGCCGCGCCGGTCAGTGCCAGCAGGGACTGCGTCGCTGATAGCCCTCCGGTCACCTCTCTCGGTGTCACGCCGAGCGCACGTGCTAACGCTGAGGCATGCCGGCTGTCGAGGACCGTCGCCCACGTGATGAAGACGGCGTTGACGGCCGCGAGAGCCACCAGCATCAGGGTGACCACCAGCATGACGTCGTTCAGGCGGTCGGCGCGCAGCTGTTCGAACGCGGTGGATATCGGCTGCTTCTGGTCGTTGAGCTGGGCATGGGCCGCGAGCACGGCGACGATTCCGCTCACCGTGATCGCGGTACTGACCACCGCTAGCACTGCCCGCCGAGGGCGCCGAGCTGCGATTCTCAGGCCAAGCAGGAGCGAGACGGGCAGCCGCGCCGACAGGGCGATGAGCCATCCCGTCCGTCTGGGTGTGCGCGCCGAGCCGGCCAGCGCTCGGACCGTGCTGGTACGGGCCGCACGAACCGCTGGGACCAATGTCGCAGCCACAGCCACACCGAGGGCCACAGCGACGGCGACTCCGGCGATGGACGCGGTAAGCGACGGATCGGCGGCGCCGAGCAGGCCTGCGCCCGGGTCGGTGAGAAGTGGTGCGGTCAGCCGGCCCACGAGGAGGCCCGCGGCGGCAGCCAGCAAGGAGACGATCACGTACTCCGCGAGGAGGACCGTGGCGACCAGGCCCGGTGTGCTGCCGACGGCCTTGAGCAGTCCAACGCGGCGCGTCTGGTCGGCCATCCTGCCGCCAACCAGGACCGCCACACTGGCAACAGCCAGAATGGCGAGCAACGAGGCACCCGTCGTCAACGCCCGCTGTTCGTTGCGCACAAGATTCGCTGCATTGTCGGCGATGTCCTGCCAGGGCTGCAGATCGAGCGGTCCCGCTTGATCTGGACTGGGGCCGCCGGGTCCGGCATCGACCGGGCCAGGATCCACTGTGTACTTGCCGGCGAACGCCTGGGCCTGGGCCGGGTCGGCCAGCTTCAGATTCAGCAGGTAGGCGACGCGATTCGGATCTGGCTGCACCAGGGCGAGGTCCGAGCGCGTGAGCCACACCAATCCTGGCTCGGCGTCGACCTGGGCGCTGGCCCCGGGAGAACCCGGCCGGGCCACTGGATCGGCGTAATGCTGCGGCACGCCATTTGCGATGGCTGCGGTCACAGCCACTCCTGCGACACGGAAGGAGTGGCCACCAAGGGTGATCGAGTCCCCGGCATGTATGTGCAGGACGCCGGCCAGCGCGGCTTCCACGACGACACCTCCACCGGTGACCCAGCTGCCCTCGATCACTCTTGGCTGGTCCACCGTCGCCTTGCCGGTATCGCGGCCTTCCGCCTGCACGGACGCTGTTCTGTTGCCGGCTCCGAGCGTGGCACCGGCAACCGGGTACGGACCGCTGTCAGAGGTAACCCCCGGCTTGCTGATCAGCGCCTGGAGTCCGGCGACGTCTGCGGGCTGGATTCCTGGGACCGCTGCGGCGATGACATCGGGGCCGGTTGTCGCCGCCCGCGTGGTGGCGTACGGGTGATCGGTCACTCCGCGCAGGACCAGGCCCAGAGTGAGTGTGGTGGTGGCAGCCATGATCGCCAGCAGCAGTAGTACGGTCTCGGCCCGGCGCCGCCGCAGGTCACGCAGAACCAGCCGGACGACCAGCAGGATGCGGCCCACCGGGGTCAGCCTTCCAGGCCGGCGAGGGCGCCGAGCTGACCAGTCGTGCCGCCGGTCAGCCGGGTGTCGTCGACAAAGGCTCCGTCCCGCATCGTCACCAACCGGTCGGCGGTGGCGGCGATCCGCGTGTCGTGGGTCACGATGACGAGTGTCTGGCCCGCCTCGTGCAGGCTCTCGAACAGGCGCAGCACGTCGAGGGTCGCAGCACTGTCGAGATTGCCGGTGGGTTCGTCGGCGAGCACCACGAGCGGCTCGTTCGCCAGCGCTCGCGCCACGGCCACCCGCTGCCGCTGACCGCCGGAGAGCGCCGTGGGCAAGAAACCGGCCCGGTCGCTGAGCCCGACCTGTTCCAGCAGCTCCGCTGCCCGCCTGCGGGCGGCGTGCGCGGAGCGGCCGGCCACCAGGGCGGCCATCTCAACGTTCTCAGCCGCGGTGAGCTCCTCCATCAGATGAAACGCCTGAAACACGAACCCCACATCGGTACGGCGTATCCGCGCGAGTGCCCGCTCCCCGAGGTTGTCGATCCGGCGTCCAGCAAGCCATACCTCGCCACCCGAGACTCGATCCAGACCGCCGAGCAGGTGCAGGAGCGTGGACTTACCGCAGCCGCTGGGGCCCATCACCGCGACCGTCTCTCCCGCAGCGCCCGCGAGGTCGGCGGCGTCCACGGCGCGCACCAAACCGTCGCCCTTCCCGTACTCCTTACGTACCCCGCTGGCTCGCAACACGACTGCCTTGCTCTCGTTCACAGTCCACTCCTTCTGCTGGTCCAGCTCTGTTCGCACGCTTCCAGCCATCGAAGGTCCGCCTGGAGACGCAGCACGATCCCCTCCAGCAGCAGCGCGGCGTCCGACCGGTCCGGCTCGGCCATCGCGGCGCGCTGGGCGTCTCGCAACCGCCGCAGCAACTCACGGCGTTGCGCATCCACGAGAGTGAGCGGGTCAGCCAGCCGGGCCGACGCCGCCGCGACCAGTTTGAGGTGAAACTCCGCAAGATCGGGTTTGGGCCAACTCACCTCGGTCAGCCACTCGGCGACCCGCTGCTGCCCCTGTGCGGTCAGTTCGTACCTTTTCCGGTCAGACGCCTCCGGCCCGGTCGATCGCTCCGAGGTGACGAGTCCAGCCTTCTCCAGCCGAGTCAGCGTCACATAGATGTGGCCCGCGTTCATGGCCTCACCCAGCGCCCCCAGCGCAGCGCGGAGCCGCGCGCGCAGCTCGTAACCGCGCGACGGCTCTTTCGCCAGCATCGCCAACAGCGCTTCTTGCTGCATCGGCACCTCCTATAACGGTTATCTCTGTATAGCCGTTATACTTTTGGATCGCAAGGGTCTCCGGGCGGGGCCCGCTCGACCCTCTCGATGACTGAACGCGGTCGGCTCCCCGCGCCTGCTGGTGTCCGAGGCGGTCAGCGGGGGCGGCGGCGTGGGCAAAGGCGCAGGTAGGGGCCACAGGCGGCACGTTCCAGTCTTCTTCTGATCCGAAGGTCGCTGGTTCGAATCCTGCCGGGCGCACCGTGTGATGTCGCAAGACTGCCGTTCCTGGACTACGACGAGATCCGGAAGATCATCTGCACGATTAACGCGATCGAGTCCCTGAACGCCCGCTACCGCCGCGCCGTTCGGGGCCCGCGGTCATTTCCCGGCCGAGCAAGCTGCGCTCAAGTGCCTGTATCTGGTGACCCGGTCCCTGGACCCGACCGGGTGTGGCAGGGCACGCTGGGTCATCCGCTGGAAAGCCGCCCTGAACGCCTTCGCGATCACTTTCGAAGGCCGCATCACCCCCACCACCACCAACTAGACGCCAGGCCGTTTACACCGAAGATCGACAGTCCCGCTGGCTGCTGGGTGGCTGATCGCTTGAAGATGAGGCGACTGGCGACGCCACCACCTGGTTGGAACCTGTCGCCGATGAGCAGCCCGCAGCACGAGGGTGATGCGAGCTTGGCGAGAGGCTCGTTCACCCGGCGGGAAATAGGGCCATGACAACCGAAATATGCGAGAGCCCGGCTGGTCAACCCCACGCACGGACCACACTGCTGCTCGCCTGTGGGGGCTTCTTCCTCATCACCCTCGACCTGCTGATCGTCAACCTCGCACTGCCCAGCATCACGGCGGAACTGGGCGGCGGCGACAGCGCCGCGGCCTGGCTGATCGACGCCTACACCCTTCTGTTCGCTGCCCTGCTGCTGACGGGCGGCAACCTGTCGGACCGACTCGGGGCCAAGCGCGCCTTCACCGCCGGGATCCTCGGCTTTCTTCTTACTTCACTGGTTTGCGCGGCGGCACCGACGATAACGGTGCTGCTGGTTGGTCGTGCTGGCCAAGGAGTTTCGGCGGCTCTGATCCTGCCCGCGTCGATGGCATTGGTACGCGAAGCGTTTCCAGATCCGGTGCGGCGTGCCCGAGCGTTGGGCGTATGGGCAGCGGGGGGAGCCGTGGCAGCCGCGGCTGGTCCATTGTTCGGGGGGATCCTGACCACTTGGACCTGGCGCAGTGTCTTCGGCCTCAACATCCCTGTGTGCATCGCAATGCTGGCCGCGATTGCCCGGTTGACGCCCTCTCCAACCCGTCCAGCGCCGTTCGACTGGCTCGGTCAAGCGCTGTCTCTGGCCGGGTTGACCGGGCTGCTGTTCGGGCTGATCGAGGGCGGTACCCGCGGCTACACCGATCCCCTGAGTGCCAGCGCTTTTGTTCTTGGTGTGATCGCGCTGGCGGCGTTCTTCCGGGTCCAGGCAACGACGGAACACCCGATGTTGCCGCTCACGCTCCTGCAACCAGCACCGGTACGCATTGCGCTGTTCGGCGGTTTCGCCTTCATCGCCGGTTGGTTCGGCACAGTGTTCTTGGCCAGCCTTTATCTGCAACGACACCTCGGCCTCAACCCCATTCCAGCCAGTCTGCTGTTCCTCCCTTCCGCTGTTATGAGCTTCCTGGGCAACCTAGGCAGCGGTCCCCTAACCAACCGCTTCGGCCCCCGAGTCCCCGCGATCCTGGGACTGAGCGCGATGACCCTCGGCCTCGCTTCGATGATCGTCATCGCACCGCTCGATGTCGCGTGGGGAACGGCGATCATCGTCGCCCTCGTAGGCGGCGGAGGGTCTGTCGCCATGCCCCCGCTGATCGGGCTGATTCTCAGCATCACTTCGCCCCAACAGGCAGGCATCGCCAGCGCTGTCTTCAACACCGTCCGGCAAGTCGGCGGCGCCCTCGCGATCGCCGTGTTCGGCGTACTCATCGCCGGTCCGAACGGCTTCGTCCACGGACTGCAACTCAGCTTCGGGACCGCGGCAACGCTCGGTCTGCTGGCCGTGATCGCCTGCTCACGCATCCCCACCGCACCGCATCGACACCCTCAACGGGTCCAAGTGGAACGGCGATGACTGACGACAGCAGCGCCACTCACGGCAAGGGGCGTCGGCTGAACGGGACAACTGGACCCACTAAGTAGCCCAGAAAGACGGCGGACTGTCTGTCTTGGCTGCCGAAGGTGCCGCTGCAGTGCAGGACGTTTCGTGGTAGCTCCGAAGTCCTCAAGCCGGCAGAGGTTGCCGAAAAGCGGCCAGCCGGGGCTAAGACGAGATGTTGAAACGCACGGTCACAGGCCCACCCGACCGGCGAAGTCGGCTAGTTCCTCTGCGACCGGGCCGGTGCTAGGAACCAGCTCCCACCACCACTCAGGCCCCGCGTCGTCGGCCGCGAAGCGGCGCAGCACCCCCCGTTCGTCCGCCCTGGTGAAGTCACGTAGCCGCTGGTCGGTTCGGGTGATCGCCGCAGTGGCGGCCTCCCGAAGCGGGGACTCCATCTGGTCGAGGGCGTGCTGTGCAAGTCGCCGGACCACTAGTGCGGCGACGTAGTCGTGGGCGTTCCAGACGTCGCGCTCGCCGGCGTGCCGGGCGGTTTCCTCGGTCAGGCGGTCAATGTGCGCTGCCCAGCCGACCACGAGGTCCGCGGCCGTCCGGGTGCGGCCGTGTCCTAACAGCACCGACGTCGTCTCTAGTGCCGCGCGGTCGGCGGGGGTTAGGTCAGCCGACAAGCCGTACGGGTACTCGGCCAATTCAGCCTCCGATGTAGTAACTCGTGCTCTGCCATGGCATGTCCCGATTGATGATTACGCGGATGCCATTCCGGACGTACTGCACCGCGTTCTGCCCCTCCAAGCCGCTCGGCTCCCCGAACCGGATGGTGTTCAAGATTTCGGCCTCTGTGGGCCGGGGGGTGCTGCCGCCGATGTGCATCTCCCCGGACCCAGTGTGCCGGTAGGTCATCGATTGGAGATCGTGAGCCGAGTATCCGTTGTTTTCGAAGTCGTCGGCCGGGAAG
>CALMAR010000107.1 GCA_937859855.1 uncultured Kineosporia sp. | reverse complement strand
GGGCGCGGTCGCTGGAGTTCTGCTCGGCATCGGCTACGGGGGGGCGGGCACCCGGGCCGTGCTGGGCGGGGCAATGCCGGTGCAGCTGTCCGTACCGGTGGTGCAGCTGGCGCTGATCATCGTGGTGGCGGTGCTGGCCGGGCTGCTGGCCTCGGTACTGCCGTCCCGGGGAGCGGCCAGGGCTTCGCCGGTGGCCGCACTGGCCACCACCTGATCCGGTGCTGGCCGCTCAGGCCGCCGCGATCACGGCCAGGATCTGTTCGACAACGCTGGCCGTCTGGGCCCGGGCTGCATCCAGGTGAGGGCGGGGGTCAACCGTGTCGTGCGCGTCCAGACTGCGCCGCAGAGCGCCGGTGAAGGCGATGTTCAGCGCGGTGCCGATGTTGACCTTGGTGATCCCGGCCCGGATGGCCTGCTGGAGCACGGTGTCCGGGACACCGGAGGAACCGTGCAGCACCAGCGGAATCCGGACCCGCTCGCGCAGCCGGGTGATCAGGGCGATGTCCAGTTCGGCCGTCTGCTCGGTCATGGCGTGCGATGAGCCGACCGCCACCGCCAGCGCATCCACTCCAGTGGCAGCGGCGTATCCGGCCGCCTGATCGGGATCGGTGCGCACTCCAGGGGCATGAGCACTGGTGATCTGGGTCGCCTTGCCACCCACATAACCCAGTTCTGCTTCGGTGAAAATTCCAAGCGATCGCAACCCGTGAGCCACCTCGGCGGTCTCGGCGACGTTGGCGTCGTACGGCAGCCGGCCAGCATCGAACATGATCGAGCTGAATCCGGCCTGGACGCCCTGTTGAAGCAACTCACGGTCCTCGATGTGGTCCAGATGCAGGGCGACCGGCGTCGGCGCTTCCGTGGCCAGGACCTGGAGCGCGCCGGCCATCGGGCCCACCTTGCCGCCGTGGTAGTGGATTGCGTTCTGGCTCAGCTGCAATATCACCGGCTGGTGAGCGCGTGCGGCACCGCTCAGGATGGCTTCGGCATGTTCGAGGGTGATCACATTGAATGCGGCCACGGCCTGCTGCTGGATGGCCGCCGCTTCCATCAGAGTGGCAGTACTGCTCTGCGGCATGAGCCCTCCGGATCCGCCGGTGCCTCGGGTCGCCGAGGGCCTACCGGCACTTGCACTTGCTTGAACCGTATCCCAATATAGCCCAAGTAAATCCAATAGAACGCAATGCCCACGAGGTGCTGCTGATGAGACCGGCCTGGATCGGACTGGACGTGGGAACCACGTCACTCAAAGCCGTGGCCTACGACCGGGCCGGGCTGGTGCTCAGCCAGGCCGTGACCCCGACCACCTGGCTCCGCACCGCCAGCGGCGCGGAGCTCGACCCAGCCGTCCTGCTCGATGCGGCGATGAAAACCCTTGGCCAGACGGCGGAATCGCTCCCGGACGACGTCCGCGTGGCCGGCGCCGGGATCACCAGCATGGGCGAGGTCGGCGTGCTCGTCGATGACCAGGGACAGATAGCCGGGCCGGCCATCGCCTGGCACGACACCCGCGACGATCGGGAGGTGGCCGAACTGGCGGCGGACATCGGCGCCGGCCAGTTCGCCGCGGTGGCGGGCAAGCCACTGCGGGGCCAGTTCTCCCTGACCAAGCATCGATGGCTGCTACGGCACCATCCCGCGGCCGCCCGGGCGGTGCGCCGGTTCAACGTGGCCGAATGGGTGGCGCGCGGACTGGGCGCCCGCGACGTCTGTGACCGCTCCCTGACCTGCCGCACCGGCTGGTACGACGTCGCCGCCGATGACTGGTGGGACGAGGCGCTGGCCTGGTCGGGAGCGTCGCGAGCACTCATGCCCGAGGTGGTCTCGGCCGGGACACCGGCCGGGCGGGTAGCCACCGGTCCGGCCCGTCTGCTGGACGCCGTCCTGACCACTGCTGGGCACGATCATCAGGCCGCCGCCCTGGGCGCTGGTGCGACCGCGCTCGGCGACGAACTGGACTCCTCCGGCACCGCTGAAGCCCTGGTCCGCACCGTGCTGCCGGGTCTGCGGCCAGACCAGATGACGATCCTGGCCGAGCAGGGCATCACCACCGACATCAGCATTCAGCCCGGCCGGTGGTCCCTGCTCGGCGGCACCGAGGGGGGCCTGCGGATGCAGCAGGCTCTGGATGCCCTCGGCGTGAGCCGGGACGAACTGCCCGCCCTGGACCAGGCCGCACTGCGTGACCAGGGTCGTTCTGGACGCCGGTGGCGGCTGGCCGTGGACCAGGCCGCCGCCGAAGCTGCCGCCCTGCACCGGGCAATCAGCGCCATGGCTGGCCCGCACAACCGGCTGATCGTCGCCGGAGGCTGGACCCACAGCGAGATGGTGATGGACGCCAAGCGCCGGGCCTTCGGCGTCCTGGAAGTCTCGGATGTGGCCGAGGCCGGGAGCCTCGGAGCAGCGATCATGGCGGCCCGGGCCACTGGTGACGTGGGACCGGACGGCATTCTGGGCGGCCCGGGGTGAGCGGCACCGCGATCCGCTTCCCGGCCCAGCGGCACAAGTACGTGCTGGACCAGCTGGCCCGCCGGGGCCGGGTGGAAGCCGGGCGCCTGTCCGAAGAACTGGGAGTCAGTACCGAGAGCATCCGCAAGGACCTCACCGTGCTCGAGGCACGGGGCCTGTTGCGGCGCGTGCACGGCGGCGCGATTCCGGCCGGGGGGCTGACCGCCGAATCCGCGGTGCAGGAGCGGACGTCGTTCACGGCCGAGAAGGAAGCGATCGCCCGGGCGGCGTTGCGGCATCTTCCCCCGCCGGGAGGATCGGTCATCATCGACGCCGGCTCGACCACCGCCTGCTTCTCCGCCGAGTTACCGTCGGACCACGAGCTGCTGGCCTACACCAACGCGCTGCCGATCGGACAGCTGCTGGCCGGCAACCCCGGGATCGACCTGTGGACCCTGGGCGGCCTGATCAGGCGGCCCACACTGTCCGCGGTGGGCCCGCACGCGATCGGTCAGCTCAGGTCGGTCAACGTGGACGTCGCCTTTCTGGGGACCAACGGCATCTCGTTCACCCGCGGCCTGACCACCCCCGACTTGGCCGAAGCCACGGTCAAGGCCGCCATGATCGGCGCCGCCGGGCGGCGGATCCTGCTGGCCGACCACTCCAAGATCGGTCAGGTCCGGCTCTGCCGTCATGCCGATCTGAACGACATCGATCTGCTGATCACCGATGCCGGGGTCAGCGCGCCGGACCTCAGCGAACTGCGCCGGGCTGGAGTGAGCGTGGAGATCGCCCGATGATCGTCACCGTCACTCCCAACCCGAGCCTGGACCGGACCCTGCACCTCCCGGCGCTGGTCCGGGGCGCGGTCAACCGGGCCGCCAGCGAGACGGCCGAATCGAGCGGGAAAGGCGTCAACGTCGGGCTGGCCGCCCACCGGGCCGGCGGCGACGTCCTGTGCGTAGTTCCTGCCGGTGGTCACGCGGGCGCCCACCTGGCCAGCATGATCCGCGACACCGGGCTGCGGCACGAGCTGCTCGCCATCTCGGGCGAGACCCGCAGCAACGTATCCCTGTTCGAACCGGACGGCACCACCACGAAGATCAACGAGAGCGGGCCACAGCTCACTGCGAGTGAGATCGAACAGCTGTCGGACGCCGCCCTCCGGCTCAGTCACCCGGGCGACTGGGTGGTGTGGTGCGGCAGTCCCCGGCGACGCCTTCCTGGCCGGCTATCTCACGACCCTGACCGGGCCTGCGGGCGGAGCGGGGGCTGGTCAGGCCCCAGCTCCGGAGCGGCTGACCGGTGCGCTCGGCTTCGGGGCGGCCGCCGTCACCCAGCAGGGGACGCTGTTCGTTCCGCCCCGCCGTCCCCAGCCGGTCATCATCAAGGAACCCGATCGCACTCAGCGGCTTGGCCATCCGGTGGCCCGGCCCAGCCCGGCAAGCAAGGAGCGGCAGTATGGATGAGACCCTGCATCAGCCCATCCGGCGGGTCATCGTTTCCCCGGCCAGCATCGATGTGGTGGAGGCAGCAGCACCAGTTCCCGGCCCCGGGGAGGTGCTGGTGCACTCGGTCGTCTCCGGTGTCTGCGGCTCCGACACCCACGCCGCACATGGCCGTCATCCCTTCATCGCTCTGCCCTACGCGCCCGGCCACGAAGTGGTCGGCGTGGTCGTGGCGGCGGCCGGAGACGTCGATGGCATCGAGCCGGGCCAGCGGGTGACCGTCGAGCCGGACCTGCCCTGCTGGACCTGCAAGCAGTGCCGGGCCGGGCGGCAGAACCTCTGCGAGAATCTCCGCTTCTTCGGCTGCGGATACCCGCAGGGCGGGATGGCTGATCTGTTCACGATCCCGGCCGACCGGCTGCACCGGATTCCGGATCAGCTCGGTTACCGGGCGGCGGCGCTGATCGAACCGCTCTCGACCCCCGTGCACGCCGTCCGGATCTCGGGCGGTGTCACCGGCCGGGCGGTCGCCATCCTGGGCGCCGGGACGATCGGCCTGCTCCTGCTCGCCGTGGTGAAAGCCCATGGCGCCCGCCGGATCGTGATGACCGACGTGCTGCCGGCCAAGCGTGAGCGGGCGCTGGCTCTGGGCGCGGACGCGGTGGTGGACAGCACCGCGCTGGATGTGGTCTCCGGCGTCCGGGCCGCTCTGGGTGAGAGCGCCGACGTCGTCTTCGACTGCGTGGCGATCCAGAGCACCATCGACCAGGCGATCGGCATGGCCGACAAGGGCGGCACCGTGGTCGTCGTCGGCGTCCCGGCCGGCGCCGTCACCGTTGCGCTACCGGTGCTCCAGGACCACCAGATCCGGATCCAGGGCAGTGCGACCTACCTGCCCCAGGACTACGAGGAGTCCGCCGATCTGCTGCTGCGCGGCGCGGTCGATGTGGATTCGATCGTGACGTCGGTGTATCCACTGACCGACGCGTCCGAGGCGTTCGCCCGGTCCTCCGCCGGGGCCGACATCAAAGTGCTCGTCGTCGTCGATCAGAACGAGTTCGAGCCCAGCTGATCCCGGTGAGCGCGACGCACCGGCTCCCTCAGCTGCGCACCATCGAATGGCTCGGTGGCGCTCTGGCCGCGCAGGACGTCGAGTACTGGCTGTTCGGCGGCTGGGCGGTCGACTTCCACGTCGGCCGGGTGACCAGGGACCATGCCGACATCGACCTGGCCGTCTGGGAGCGGGATCTGGACAAGGTCAAGGTTCTGCTGGAGCTGCACGGCTGGACCCACGCACCGGAGCCGGGCGAAGACGGCTACACCGGCTATGAGCGTGACGGCGTGCGGATCGAACTGGCCCTGCTCGCCCGGGATGAGAACGGAGTTGTCTTCACCCCGCTCGAGCAGGGGCGCGGCACCTGGCCCACCGGCTCGTTCGGAGACGTCGAAGCCCAGTTGGACGGCGTCTCGGCCCGGGTCGTGGGCCTGGCCTCCCTGATCGAGGACAAATCGGGACCTCGTGACGATGCTGCGGTCACCGCCAAGGACCGCGCCGACGTTGCGCTCCTGCTGGCGGTGGGCAATCCGGGACAGGCATTCGGCCGGTGGCCGTGACTTCGATGAGAACATGACCTCGTGAGTCAGCGCACCAGCACGACGGCGATCGAGTTCCGGTCCCGGATCGACACCATCGGCAGCTCGGCCATGGTCCGCTTGCCCGATGTCGCCAGCGGACGTCTGCCCTCGCGCGGGCAGGTAGCAGTTCGGGGACTGATCAACGGTTGCGAGTTCGGCACGGTGCTGGAGCCGGACGGCCGGAAGGGCCACTGGATCAGGATCGATCAGGACCTGTTACGGATGGCCGGTGTATCCGCCGGCGACAGGGTCGCCGTGGCGCTCGAAGTGGCGCCGGACTGGCCCGAGCCGGACGTTCCGCCGGATCTGGCCCGGGCCCTGGCCGGTGCACCGAAGAAGATCCGGGACATCTGGGACGACATCACCCCGATGGCGCGCTGGGAATGGGTGCGCTGGGTCAACGCGACCTCACGCGCGGCCACGCGTCAGCGGCGAGTCGAGGTCAGCATCTCGAAGCTGGATCACGGCAAACGGCGGCCCTGCTGTTTCGATCTCTCCGCGTGCACGGACCCGGCGGTGTCGTCGAACGGCAAGCTGCGCGACGCCACCTGATCCACTGCCCCGCCGGGCGTTGATCAGCCCGCCTCGCGCAGCCAGGCGAGAACGGCCAGCACGCGCCGGTTCGTCTCCTGGGAGTCCGGCAGGTCGAGCTTGGCCAGCAGGTGACCGACGTGCGCCTCGACGGTGCGCGCGCTGAGGACGAGCCGTTCGGCGATGGCGGTGTTGCTGAGCCCCTCCGCCATCAGAGCGAGCACCTGAGCCTCGCGCTCGGAGAGGTGGGCGAGCGGCGAGGCTTCCCGGCTGGCGATGAGCGCGGCCACGACCTTGGGGTCGAGGGCGGAGCCGCCGGCGGCGACCCGCTCGCAGGTCTGGACGAACTCGCGAACGTCGAGCACACGGTCCTTGAGCAGGTAACCGAACGCCGGACGGCCGAGAAGGTCTGCGGTGGAGCCGATTTCGACGTGCTGGGACAGGAGCAGGACGCCGAGGCTGGGGTGGCCGGTCTTGATGTTGCGGGCAGCGGTGACGCCTTCGTCGGTGTGAGTGGGCGGCATTCTGATGTCCAGGACGATCAGATCGGGGTGATCGGACCGGATCCGGTTCTCCAGCTCCGCGACGTCCCCCAGCACCGAGGTGACCTCGTGCCCGAGGTCACCGAAGAGCCGGGCAAGTCCCTCGCGCAGCAGGACCTGGTCCTCGGCCAGGATCACCCGCACGGCAGCCGCGCCTCAAGACGGGTGCCACCACCGAGCGGCGAGTCCAAGCTGAGGCGGCCCTGGTGGGCGCGGATCCGGTCGGCGAGTCCGAGCAGCCCGGTGCCGCGAGCGGGCTCGGCACCGCCGCGGCCGTCGTCCGCGACCGTGACGACCAGCGCGTCGTCCTCCCGGGCGAGGGTCAGCGATATCTGCGAGGCGCCGGCGTGCTTGACCGCGTTCGTGACGGCCTCGCAGGCGATGAAGTACGCCGCGGTCTCGATGTGGCTCGGGAAGCGCTCCGGCAACGCGGACACGTCGAGCCGGACCGGCGTGCGGGCCGCGAGTTCGCGTAGCGCCGCACCGAGTCCCTGGTCGAGCGAGCCGGGCCGCAGGCCGCCCGCCAGCTCGCGCAACTCATCGATCGAGGATGCGAGCCCGGTGACCGCCTCGTCGATCGCCACCCCCAGCCCCGGGCCAGCCCGCAACTGGGCATGCCGGAGCGCCAGTCCGATGGCGACCAGCCTCTGCTGGGCACCGTCGTGGAGGTCGCGAGCGATCCGGCGGCGTTCCTCGTCAGCGACCGACTGGATGCGCCGCCTGGATGCCTCGACCTCGAGCAGGTGACGCCGCAACTGGACCTGAAGGGCCGCTATCTCGATCGCCAGCGCCCCAGCATCCGCGACGGCTGCCACCAGCCGCTCGTCGCCGTCGCGATGGCAGACCACGGCTGAGGCTCCGGCCGCAGTGGTGATGCGCAGGGCCGGGCGACCACGGGCCGGCGTCGGCGCC
>CALMAR010000106.1:990-6286 GCA_937859855.1 uncultured Kineosporia sp. | reverse complement strand
GGTGGCCGGCCCAGGCCACGGCCACCCGGCCCAGCCCGTCTGCCAGCCCGTCTGCCAGCCCGGCTGCCCCGCCGGCCGGGATGCTGGACGGTGTTGAGCAGCAGCCCAGCCAGGCCGAGATGGATGCCGCCCGCGCCGACGTCACCCGGCTCACCGATCAGGCCAGGGCGGGGGCCAGTGCGGTCGCCAGCCAGCAGCAGGCAGTGCAGGACACCGCCCAGGCCGCGGGCCTGGCCCTGGAGACATACAGCGCCGCCGTGCGCAGGCTGGCCAGGCTGCAGCAGCAGGAGGAGCAGCAGCAGGATCAGCTGAACCACGCCCAGCAGGCGGTCGACCAGAACCGGGGAAACCTCGGCCGCTGGGCCCGCGAGGCCTACCAGGGCGGCGGCGTCGTGAGCGGCCACGCGACCCTGACCGTGCTGCTCGAGGCGCGCGACAGCCAGGACGTCGCAACCACACTGAACGTGCTCCAGCGGATCGGCAGTGTGCGGAATCGAGCCCTGGACGACGTCGAGCAGGCCCGGCAACAGCAGGCCGCTGTTACTGAAGCCGCCGCGACGGCCAGCGAACAGGCCGCTGATGCCGCGGTGGAGGCTGCCTCCGCTCGCGCGGCGGCCGACAGCGCTCTGGGCCGTCAGCGCACCGCGCTGGGCAGAGCCCAGAGCGCATTGCAGGGAACCCAGTCCAAGCTGAGCAGGGCCAGGCAACGGCAGATCGCCATTCAGGCGGCTCAGCTGCTGGCCGGCTCTGGCTACTCCGGTACCACCAAGAACAACCGGGTCACCGGCCAGGTCGGCAGCTGCACCGGCGGTGACGACGTCCAGCAGTATCCCAACGGCCAGATTCCGCTCGCGGCGCTGTGTCCGCTGGGCTCGGCGCCCGGGCGGTACCTGCGAGCCGACGCCGCCTACGCGTTCGACCGGCTGAGCAACGCCTACGCCCAGCGGTTCGGAACCCCGATCTGTGTCACCGACTCCTACCGGTCGCTGGCCGAGCAGATCAGTGTGTTCGCTCGCAAGCCCGGCCTGGCCGCCCAGCCGGGCACGAGCAACCACGGCTGGGGAACCGCCACGGACCTGTGCGGCGGGATCCAGGTGTTCGGCTCGGTCCAGCACAACTGGATGCTGATCAATGCGCCGCTCTACGGCTGGTTCCACCCGGCCTGGGCCCAGCCCACCGGTTCCAAGCCCGAACCCTGGCACTGGGAGTACGCCGGCTGATGGAGTGAAGTGCCCCGCTGACACTGGCGATGCTCGCGGTCCGGCCGACCGTTGGGCTGATGAGATCTCTGCCCACGGCTACGGCCCGGCGCCTGATCGGCGCGGCCGTGCTGACGCCCCTGATCGGCTTCGCGCTGTATGCACCGGGCGCACCAGCGGCCACCCCGACGAGCCCGGACCCGCCGACTGTGGCGCGCGGGCAGTGTGTGAGCGCGGCCGCCGTCCAGCAGTATCCCAACGGCCAGATCCCGCTGACCGCGCTGTGCGCGCTGTGGGGAACCACCGGCGAGTACCTGCGCGCGGACGCCGCCTACAACTTCGACCGGCTGAGCAAGGCCTACGCCAAGCGGTTCGGGACGCCGATCTGTGTGACCGCTTCCTACCGTGCTCTGAGCGCGCAGAAGTCGCTCTACAAGGCCAAGCCCAAGCTCGCGGCCGTGCCCGGCACCAGCAACCACGGCTGGGGGGTGGCCGCCGATCTCTGCGGCGGGGTGCAGGAGTTCAGCAGCGCCGAACATGTCTGGCTGTTCCAGAACGCGCCCAGGTACCGCTGGGTGCATCCGGCCTGGGCCCAGCAGACCGGATCCCGGCCCGAACCCTGGCACTGGGAATACGCTCCCCGCTCACAGATGGTCCGCGACGCTCTGGGACTGCCGCCGCTGCCCAATGGCAACAGCTACAACGGCTACATCCCGGCTCCGGTCAAGACGGGTACTCCGGCCCATACGGGTACTCCGGCTCATGCGGCCCGTGGGGTCAAGACCGCCATGATGAGCCCGTGGAGGATCACCACGAGGGACTGAGCGCGCCGTCGGCAGCGGCCATGACCAGCGACCGGGAACGACGGCGCCAGCAGCGCGCCTGGTACGTATACGACTGGGCCAACTCCGCGTTCTTCACCACCACCGCGACCGTGCTGTTCGGTCCCTACCTGACGGTGGTGTCCAAGCGCGCTGCCTGCCCGGGCCAGGACACCGATCTGGCCTGCCGCACCGACCTGTCCGTGCTGGGTGTCCCGGTCGCGCCAGGCTCACTCGCGCTCTACACCATCACCGCGGCCACCATTCTGTCCGCACTCGTTCTGCCCATCGTCGGTGCGCTGGCCGACCGGTCAGGCCGTAAGCGATCCCTGATGGCGGGGCTGGCCTGGATCGGGGCCACCGCAGCCTCCGGGCTGGTGCTGGTCAGCGGGGACAACTGGCCGCTCGGAGTGATCCTGGACGTGATCGCCGGGCTCTGCGCCGGTGCCTCGCTGGTGGTCTATGACGCCATCCTCTGCGACATCTCCACCCCGGCCGAACGGGATGCTGTCTCCAGCCGGGGCTGGGCAGCTGGATATCTGGGCGGCGGGCTGCTACTGGCGCTGAACCTGGCGCTGATCACCTTTCACCAGGCGGCCGGGCTCAGCACCGAGGCCGCCGTCCGGATCAGCCTGCTCTCCGCCGGGCTGTGGTGGGGACTGTTCACCATCGTCCCGTTCCGCGGGCTGCGCGACGGCCCGCCGCTGGTGCCACTGGATCCTGGCCGGGCGGGGAGCGGAGGGCTGGTCCGCCAGTCGTTCGGCCAGCTCTGGCGCACCCTTTCCCACCTGCGCAGGTATCCCCAGACAGTGCGGTTCCTGATCGCCTACCTGTTCTTCAACGACGGCATCCAGACCGTCATCTACGCGGCCAGCATCTTCGGCCAGGAGCAATTGCGGCTCAGCTCCCAGCAGCTGGTGATGACCATCCTGGTGGTGCAGTTCGTCGCCTTCGGTGGCGCGTTGCTGTTCGGCCGGGTGGCCGGCCGGATAGGTGCCAAGCGGACCATCCTGGCCGGGCTGGCCCTCTGGTGCACGGTGGTGGCGATCGGCTACGTCCTGCCGGTGGGCCAGTTCGTGCCGTTCGCGTCGCTGGCCGTGCTGATCGGCGTGGTGCTGGGCGGAACCCAGGCTCTGTCCCGGTCGCTGTACAGCCAGCTGATCCCCCGTGGCCGGGAAGCGGAGTATTTCAGCCTGTACCAGGCGGCCGAGCGCGGCACGAGCTGGCTCGGCACGCTCATGTTCGGCCTGATCTATCAGCTGACCGGTTCGTACCGGGACGCGATCATCGCCCTGGTTGTGTTCTTCCTGGCCGGAGGCGGCCTGCTGATCCGGGTGCGGATCCGGCAGGGCATCACCGAGGCCGGAAACACTCTTCCGGCGGTGGTCTGAGGCAGCCTCCAGGCGGTACCAAGGAATGCTGGACAGACGAGTCGTCCCATGACCAGATCTGACCGGTAGATAAGGAACATTCCTGCCGGCGATCGCGTTGTCACTCTCTGACACAGGTCGATCCAGCGGGATCAACGCGGGAGGGATAGCGCCATGAGCGAACGCAGCATGCGAGGGACGCGACTTGGAGCGTCCAGCCTGGAGAGCGAATCAGGCATTCAGCCAGCCGCCCGGATGGACGTCACCTACAACTGTCCCAACGGTCACACCATCGTGATCCCGATGTCGGTCGAGGCCGACGTTCCGGCCCTGTGGGAGTGCCGCTGCGGTGAGAACGCGCTGCGTGAGGACGCCGAACTGCCCGAGCCCAAGGCGGTCAAGCCGGCTCGCACGCACTGGGACATGCTGATGGAACGCCGCACCACCGCCGAACTGCAGGCTCTGCTGGACGAGCGGCTGGCCCTGCTGCGCAGCGGTCAGCTCAAGGGCCGCCGCTCGGCCTGATCGACCCGAAGGTGCCGTTCTGACCCGTCGCGAAGGGCCGGAACGGCACATTCGTTTTGTCCCTCACCTGGACGGCGGGTCCTCGATCACCTCGCCGGTGATGACCACGCCATCGGCCCGGCCCGGCCCGGATCCGGGCCTGAAGGTGCTGAAGAACGCCACCCGGTCGGCGGCGGCCCGCTGAAGCCGGCGTTCAAGCGGACGCCGAACCAGTTTGCGAACGGGCGGCACCAGCAGGACAAGGCCGAACAGGCCGCTCACGAAGCCGGGGAACAGCAGAAGCAGGCCCGCCAGGAACAGCATCCCGGTATCGGCCAGCTCCGGTCCTGGGGTCCGGCCTTCGCGCAGGGCGGTGTCCACCCGCCCCAGCGTGCGCATTCCCACCCGCCGGACCGTGATCATCCCGGCCAGGCTGAGCAGCAGCAGAAGGAGCAGCGTCAGCCCTGCTCCGATCAGCCGCCCGGCCTCGATCGCCACGATCAGTTCGATCAGCGGCAGAACGAGGACAGCCGCCAGCGTCCACCTCAGCCGTCTCGGCGCGCGAGTTCTTCCAGCTGCTCGGACACCGGCCGGTGGCGGGCGGTGAGCTGGCCCCTCAGCTGTCCGATCCGGTAGGTGATTCCCCAGCGCGTCACTCGCCACAATGCCTCCACCACGATGCTCCTGCTCATCTTGCTGACTCCGTGCTCTCGTTCAACGAACGTGATGGGCACTTCGTCCACGCGCAGGCCCCGACGAATTGCGCGCTGAGCGAGGTCGACCTGGAAGCAGTACCCCTGCGACGCCACCTCATGCAGGTCCAGTTTCTGCAGCGTGGTGGCCCGGAAGGCCCGGTAACCGGCCGTCACATCGCGGATACCGATTCCCAGCGCCAGCCGCGAGTACAGGCTGCCGCTGCGGCTGATCAGTTCCCGGGAGCCTGGCCAGTTGACCACCGCTCCCCCGGGCACCCATCGCGACCCGATCACCAGGTCGGCGCCACCCTCGATCCGGGCCAGCAGATCAGGCAACTGCTCGGGAGCGTGCGAGCCGTCGGCGTCCATCTCCACCACCACGTCGTAGCCGCGATCCAGAGCCCAGCTGAATCCGTCGAGGTAGGCCGCGCCCAAGCCCTTCTTGCCCGCCCGGTGCCGCACCTGCACCTGCGGGTCGGCGGCCGCGAGCTGGCCGGCCAGCGCGCCGGTGCCGTCCGGGCTGGCGTCGTCCATGATCAGAATGTCGGCCCCGGGGACGGCGCCCCGGATCCGGGCCACGATCGGCTCGAGGTTGTCGATCTCGTTGTAGGTCGGCACGATCACCAGCACCTGATTGCTGGACGACGGCTTGCCCTTCGCCATCGCCACCGCCATTACCAGCCCGCGCGCCTTGAAGCTGCCGGTGG
>CALMAR010000106.1:0-980 GCA_937859855.1 uncultured Kineosporia sp. | reverse complement strand
CCGCGAACATGTGAATCCGGTTGCCGGGAGGATCCTGGCCGGACGGACCGATCGGGGCGGCGGCCCGTGGCGGCCAGCAGGACGCCTGCGGCGGCCAGCAGCCACTCGGGCCACGCGCCGACCCGGGTGGCGATGGTCTGGCCCGAGCGCAGTGGAACCCTGGCCTCCAGCACCTCCTGGGTGAAGTGGCCCGACCGGTGCACCGTGCTGCCGTCGGGCCGGATGATCGCACTGATCCCGACGGTGGAGATGTGCACCACCGTCCGGCCGGATTCGATCGCCCGGATCCGGGACATCGCCAGCTGCTGAACGCTCTCGTCGGTGAATCCGAAGGTGGCATTGTTCGTCTGAACGGCGATCAGATTCGCCCCGGCCCGGACCGTGTCACGAACCAGGCCGTCGTAGGCCACCTCGAAGCAGATCACGTCGCCGAGGTTGACGCCGCTCGCGTTCAGCAGCCCGGTCCGTTTTCCCTTGGTGAAGTCCTTGGTGACCAGATCGACCTTGTCGCTGAACCGGCGGAAGAACGACCGATCCGGAATGTATTCGGCGAACGGGGCCGGGTGCTGCTTGACGTACATCTGCCGGTTCACCTGGCCACCCCCCTGGCCGGGAATCCAGACAATGCTTGCGTTGGACAGCATTCCAGCAGGCTGCTCGAGCACCGCGCCGAGCACGATCGGAACCCCGATCGCGTCAGCGGCCTCATTGATCACCTCGGTCGCGTCCTGATTGCGCAGGGGGTCGATGTCACTGGAGTTCTTCGGCCAGATCACCAGGTCCGGTTGTGGCGCCTGGCCTGCCGCCACCCGCCGGGCCAGTTCGATGGTGGCCCGGGCGTGGTTGTCCAGGACGGCGCGGCGCTCGGCGTTGAACTCCAGCCCTGCCTCCGGCACGTTCCCCTGGACGGCCGCCACTCGCAGTTCGCGGGTTCTGCCCTGTCCGCTGACCGGCCGGGGTACCAGAGCCCCGGCCAGCAG
>CALMAR010000105.1 GCA_937859855.1 uncultured Kineosporia sp. | reverse complement strand
GTGCTGGGGATCGAGCCGAGCCTGCTGATCGGGCTGCAGCTGGAGAATCTGGTCGATGCGGGGGACGTCGCCTCCACCCGGTCCCGGATCGAGGCCCTGCTCGGCGCCGTCCCCGGGACGGCGGCCCGCTGGGAGCTGCGCGGCGACCAGCACGGCGGCCGCCCGGCATGGCTCGAGGTGAGCGCCCGGTCGATCGAGGACGCCGGGCGCCCCGGCGTGATGCTCTGCCTGCGGGACGTCGGCGAGAACCGTTCCGGGGACGACGACTCCGCGGCGCTGGACGACCTGACCGGGCTGCGGACCCGGGCCGAGTTCCTCCGCCAGGCGTCCCGGGCCACGGCCGCGGCAGCGCCGAAGAACCAGGTGGCGGTGCTGTTCTGCGACCTGGACGGGTTCGACGGGGTGAACGACGTGTACGGTCGCGCGGCGGGTGACGAGGTGCTGCGGGCGGTCTCGGCCAGGCTGCGCCGGGCGCTGCGCCCGCAGGAACTGGTCGGCCGGATCGGCGGTGACGAGTTCGGCGTGCTGCTGCCCGCCCCGATCGACCGGAATTCCGCCGACGTGGTCGCCGCCCGGCTGCAGGCGGCGGTCTCGCCTGCCATCGCGCTGCGGGGAGGAGATGCCGTGCGGATCGAGATGAGCGTGTCCGTCCACTTGGTGGCCGCCCCGACGTCCGACGTGGAAAGCATTCTGCCGCTGGCGGATCAGGGCCTGCAGCGCTTCACCTCCGCGATCGACTGAGAGCCCGTTCTCAGGGCGAGGCCCCTGGGCGCCGAGCAGCCTCAATCCAGCACCCAGGTGCGGCGCGCGTCGGAGTCCCACCGCCGGATCCGGCCGCAGACGGATGTGATCTCCGGCAGGTCGGCAAGGACCTCGACGGCTTCGCCCAGTCGCTCGACGGCGATCCGGCGAGCCAGAGTCACGTGCGGCGTCCAGCTGCCCGGCAGGAGGTGCCGGACCGGGTCGGGCATCATGGCGGCCGCCTCCGCCTGCACTGCCAGGAGACGGTTCTCCGGCACCACGAGCCAGGCCAGCACCCGATTCCTGCCCGCGCCGAAGACGACCAGGCCGCCGAGCGTGATCGTCAGCGGCAGATGCTCGACCAGACCATGGAGCCGTTCCTCGCCGTCTGCCGGCATCCGCTGCGCGACAGCGAGAGTCACATGGGGGCGGTTGCTCTCGCCGGCATGATCGGCCATGCTCGGCAGGCCCGCGTCTGCCAGCCTTTCCCAGCGTTGCCGGACCAGTTGCTCGGTCGCGTCGTCCAGGAGCAGCTCCACACTCTGCGTCACGCCCGCAATCCTGCCCGTCCACGATCCCGACGGCGTCCACGATCCCGACGCCGTCCGCGATCCCGACGCCGTCCGCGCCCCGGGTGCCGCCCCGGACTCGGCGCGAGCGTCTACCCTGGTGCCGGAGCTTGATCGTCGCAGCTCCACGGGCCTCTAGCTCAATCGGCAGAGCAGCGGACTTTTAATCCGCGGGTTGTGGGTTCGATCCCCACGGGGCCCACAAACGTGCAGGTCAGCGGCTCGTGCACTCAAGGTCGAGCCCGCTTACGGTTCTTCTTAGACATCTTTGAGACAGCTTTGGCGCCGAACATGCCTTCGAGCACGTCGGCTGTCTGCCGGTCGGTCAGGCGTCGGCCGAGGTAGCGATCCTGGGTCATGCTGACGTTGGAGGGCCCGAGCTGATCGCTGATCTTCCGCGTCGACACCTGAGCGTCATCCAAGAAGCTCGCCACCGTCTTGCGCAGAGTATGCGAGACCAGGCCATCCATCTCCAGCTCGTCACGGGCGTCGCGCCAGACCCGTCGAACGTTGGACGGATCACGCCAGCCA
The DNA here is from genome assembly GCA_937859855.1 of uncultured Kineosporia sp. The sequence continues at coordinate 2,416 of CALMAR010000105.1, read as the reverse complement.
CCGAGCGAATCTGGAAAGACCGCCTCGACGTCCTCACCGATCCCGGCCCGACGAGCCCGGAGCATGGTCACCGCCCACGACGGAAGGGGGATCAAGCGCTCACCCTTCCGCCCCGTCTTAGTCGACGCGACCCGACGAAGGCCGACGCCTTTGAAGCGGACCAGCCGCCAAGCGATATCAACGGTCCTATCGTCCAGGTCGACATCAGACCAGCCGATCGCCAGGCACTCACCGATCCGACACCCAGTAGCCAGCATCATGCGGGTGATATCCGGCAGATCCCAGGTCACCGCCTGCGGCATGGCTTCGATCGCCTCCAACCAACGTCGCCGCTCATCGGCCGTCAAGGCACGCGGAGGGTTGGCGGGAGGTGATTCGATGCGCTCGACCTCACGCACCGGGTTGGCAACCACCGCGCCATGCCTCACGGCGTAACCCATCACACCCGATGTGATGATCTTTGCTGTTCTAGCGCCACTGACCGACGTCGCCTTCATTGCCGAAAGAGCCCGGTCGACAATCGGAGTCGTAATCTCATTAATGCGGAGCGAGCCGAAGGCAGGTTCCACCTGGGACCTGTAGATCGACGAATAGGTGCTCAGTGTCCCAGGGCTACGCTTACCCGACGCGACGGCCACCGCCAGGTCGGCGAACCACCGTTCTGCGACCTTGCTGAACCTGGTCTGAGGTGAGATCTCCGCACCCTTGATTGGTGCCTGGCGATCGACCAATGCAGCCTTGAGTGCCCGCTCCGCTGCTGCCGTTGTCTTGCCGCTGCGCTTGACCTCACGCACGACGCCGTCGAGGTCACGGAACAGCACCCGGGCGACGACGCCACCCCGTTCGGCGCGAGTCATGATCTTCCCATAGCTGCCCAACGGCAGTGGCTGTCGAGCCATCAGGCAGCACCCGTATCGAGGCTGTCCAGCCAGGCCACGACCTCATCCGGCCGATACCGGAGGTACTTACCGACTCGGCGGGCAGGTGGCCCGGAGCCCTGGGACCGCCAGGAGTACAGGGTCTGGACCGGCACCTGCAGGTAGTCCGAGACATCCTGCACCGTCCACAGGGGCGCGATCAGTCTCGGTCGGGCCGTTGCTTGCTCGGTCATGACGCCATCTCCCCGTGCTCGTCCTGGACCAGCGGAGTTGCTGAAAGATTCGCGGCGGGTGGTGGTTTGCCGTCGCGGGCAGCCACGTAAGCGGCCTGCCATACCTGCCGCTGGTTGATCGCGATCAGGAGTCGGTGGCTGAGGGGCATGAGTTGGGCGTCGGGGTCGGCGTGTGCCCAGGCGTACCGGTCCCGGATCTTGTCATTCGAGCGGCCCCCCTGGTCGTGCTGGTCGTGCTGGTCGTGCTGGTCGTGCTGGTCGTCGGTGATGCCGAGGACGGCGAGGACCCAGGCGCGGCGGTCGTGGCGGTGGTCGGTGAGGGTTTTGCCGGTCCACTTGCGGGAGACGAGGATGCGGCGTCCGGCGTAGCCGAGGTGTTCCCGCTTGTGCGCCTTGGACCGGCAGGACCCGGGAGCCATCCCGGAGTGCGCGTCGCGTGGGGTGATGCCGTAGCGCAGCCAGTTCGCGCAGCCGGGCCCAAACGGTTCGCGGCGTAGGGCGTGCTCGAGCCGGTCGACGTGCGCCCGCTGCCTGGCGGTCACGTCATCGGTCAATGTGTCGCCGGTCATGGCCTGGCTCATGGACTTGGTCAGGTACTTCGCCAGGTACCCGATCAGCCGGTCCGCTTCGGCGGTGCCGGCGAGCAGGCCTTGATGCCCCGGACTGGATGCCGAGCTGGACGAGGCGACCATCCTGGACCGCGTCCGCGAGCTGCACGGCAAGAGGCTCCGGTCGGTTCCCGTGCCCTCCGGGGCCCTCGACGATGTGCTCGCGTGGCATCCGACCGAGGCGACGGCGCTCCTTGCAACGGCGGCGGCTGGGTTCGAGGGAGGGGTGGACATGCGCAGAGGTGAGGGGGTGGTGCCTATCAGCTCGCGCAGCGCCCGGGCATGGCGCTTCCATCTGGACGCAGTGATGGGGGCCAGCCGTTACGCCGAAGCCGTGACCGGCTCGGCCTCGCTGGATGCTGCCGACGCCGCCGCGACGCAACAGGTGGGACCGACCGAGCTTGGCTACGAACGTCAGAAGGCCTCGACCCGTTCGCAGCCTGAGCGCGCCCCGGCGGAGGACCTCATTCGCCGGGTAATCGGCTACGCCCAGGAAGCGCTCGATCGGGGAGCGGACTTCGCCACGACGCGACGGCTTGCCGAGACGGCGCACATTCCCAAGACGCAGACGTCGGAGTTGATCCGCTCGTGTGCGGCCGTCCCTGATGCCCGGGCCGGATGGCTGTGGAATCTTCACGTCATTGCCCACTCTGGGCCGCTGTTCGGACTCGGTGGACGCTGTGCTGGCTGCGGTCCC
>CALMAR010000104.1:4008-7898 GCA_937859855.1 uncultured Kineosporia sp. | reverse complement strand
GAGCGCTCGACGACCAGAGTGCGGAAGCCGGCCGCGCCGGCAAGATTGGCCGCCGCCTCGGCTGCCTGGAGGGGAACGTGGGCTCCGCGGCAGGCTCAGGGGCGCGGGCCAGCGCCGACAGGCCGGTCCACGAGGCTCCGCCCGGCGGCTCGTTCAGGGCCCCGGCCAGCGCCAGTGGTGCTGGCCCGCGATCGGGTCGGTGTGAGCTCGGCTCGGGCGCTCCAGTTGCCAGTGGCCGGTTGGCGGACCCGGCCCCGCGGCGTGGTCCTGGTGTCCGTGGCCCCGCTCGCCGGCCCGGACCTCTGGGTGGCCTGCCTGCACCTGGGCCTCACTCCCGCCGAGCGCGCCCGGCACGTACAGCTCATCGCCGAGCTGCTGCGCGGGCGAGCACCACTGGCGCTGGCCGGGGACCTGAACGAGCCGCCGGGCGGAGACTCGTGGACCGGCCTGTCGGCGCTGGCCCGCGACCCTGAGCCTGACGCGGAGCCCACGTTCCCCTCCTGGCAGCCGAGGCGGCGGATCGACGCGGTCCTGGTCTCACCGCAGGTGCGAGTGCTGGAGTACGACCGCTGGCGACCGGCCGAGCGGGACCTCGAGCTGGCCAGCGACCACCGGCCCGTGCTGGCGGTGCTCGAGTTCGGTGGCTTCGGTGGCTAGAGGCGCGCTGGCTGTGACCGTGCTTCATGTGCCCCGAACCCGGCTCGCCGACTTGGCTGATGTGGGGCACTGGACTGCCGGTACCTCAGAGGCAGGCCACCACACTCTGGGTTCTAGACCACGGCTCCGTCGTCTCCGTCGTCGTCGCGGTGCTGGGGCAGTCGCAGCACCAGGGTGACGAACCCGCCGATGAAGGCGCCCACCGCCCCCAGCACCAGCAGCTGAGGAGCGTCCCGCCAGACCATGGCGGCCACGAGCAGAAACAGCGGGCCCCCGAGTACACAGGCCCAGGCCACCCGTCCTATCAGGTCCCCCCGCGGCAGCGGGGGCGGCTCTGGCGGGATGAACCGGTCTTCCAGCTCGGCCTCGGCCCGGGCCGGTGGCAGCGTGAACGGATCTGGCACTGCGGGCCGGATCGACCGTGACTCGGCGGTGTCCCAGGCATTCCCAGGCTGCTGCCCGGAGAGCTGATCCGGGCGCTGGCCGGTGGAGAGGTCCGGTGGCGCACCAGTTGACGATCCGGCCGGCCGGTCGGCCAGTGGTTCTGGTCGGCTGAGCGGCCCGACGTCCTCGGCGTCTGGCCAGGGATGATCGGGTGAGGCGGTCTCCCAGGCGGCCACGATCGCCGCGAACTCGGTGTCGACGTCCAGAGGCGGACGTGGATCCGGCTCCGGCGGCACCGGAACGTCGCCATCACGTCCTTCCCGATCCGGCTCAGATGTCGTCATCGGGGCACACGTCCCGCGGCGACCCGATGCAGGAAATCGATTGAGCCCGCGAAGATCGATGGTGCGTCGTTGTCCAGCGGGGCGACATGAAAACTGTTCTCGCACAGCACTTCGGTCACATCCGTGGAGGAGATGCCGGCCATGATGGTGGCACTGCTGGTGGCCGGGACCACGTGGTCGCGGGACGAGCGGAACACCAGCAACGGCTGCTTCACCTCGGCCAGCCGGGCCACGACGCCGCGATAGCCAGCCAGCATCGAGCTCAGCGAATGCGGCGGGATCCGGTCGTAGGCGTCTTCGGTGACCCCGGGCTTGTTGATGTCGTTGCCGACCGGAGGCAGCCATGGCACCAGCCAGCGCAGCACCGGCAATGCCTTCAGCCGCGGATCGTCGATCCGGACCGCAGGGTTGACCAGGACCAGCCCGTCGACATCTGTCCCGTGATCCTCAGCCAGCTGCAGTGCGAGCGCGCCACCCATCGAGAGCCCGGCCACGACCACCACGCTGGCCGTGGGCCGCAATGCGGTGAAGGCGGCGTCCAGCGTGGCATACCAGTCCTCCCACCGGGTCCGGGACATCTCCCGCCAGCTGGTGCCGTGCCCGGGCAGCCGGGGGAGGCTGACGGTGTGACCGGCGGCGGCGATCGCTTCGGCCCACGGCCGCAGGCTGGAAGGGTTCCCGGTGAAGCCGTGACAGAGCAGGACGGCGAGGCCATCGCCCGCGTGGGCGTATGGCTCGGCGCCCGGACGCACGGTCACAAGGACCCCCGGTTATCACGAGGTGGACGAAAGGCGTGCTCGCTCATCGTGACACGCGCCGGATTCGTGGTCGACCCCGGGGGACGCCTGTGTCACATGGGTTTTGCCCGCCCGAGCCGCCCGGCCGGTCAGCGCCGGGCGGGTGCGGCAGGAGCGGCGCCCAGGACGGCAGCGCATCGGGCCGCCTCGAACTCCTACAGTTGGGGCCAGGACCAGCCCGCGCTGAGTCTCAGGGCGGGCGTTCCCGTGGCACGGCAGGCGAAGGCGATGGAGGCGTGATGCTCTACTGGTTGTTGCGCCGCATCCTGATCGGCCCCGCTCTGCACGTGCTCTACCGTCCCACCGTGACCGGCCTGGAGCATGTGCCCGCGGAGGGTCCGGCGATCTTCGCCAGTAACCACCTCTCGTTCTCCGATCACTTCTTCCTGCCGCTGTTCGTGCGCCGCCCCATCACCTTCCTGGCCAAATCGGACTATTTCACCGGGCGAGGGATCAAGGGCCGCCTGACGGCCGCGTTCTTCCGCGGCGCCGGGCAGGTCCCGATCGACCGATCCGGCGGGCGCGCCTCGGACGCCGCCCTGCGCACTGGATTGCGGGTGCTGAATCGGGGTGAACTGCTGGGGATCTATCCCGAGGGCACTCGCTCGCCGGATGGCCGGCTCTACCGGGGTAAGACCGGAGTGGCCCGGATGGCCCTGGAGGCTGGCGTCCCGGTGATCCCGGTGGCGATGATCGGCACTTTCGAGGTCCAGCCGCAAGGCAAGCTCGTGCCGCGGATCGCACCGGTCGGTGTAGTGATCGGCAAGCCACTGGACTTCTCCCGCTACGAGGGCATGGCCACTGACCGGTTCGTGCTGCGCTCGATCACCGACGAGATCATGTACGAGCTGATGCTGTTGTCCCGGCAGGAGTACGTGGATGTCTATGCCGCGACGATGAAGGAGCGGCTGGCCGCTGCCGCCAAGCGTGGCGGCAGCTGGGAGACCCAGGACGACCGGCACGACGGGATGACCGCACCGGGAGCGGCCCGGGCGGTCCGGTCGGCCCCGGACGACGCCGCCTGAGCGATGACCGGTCCTGCCACCGAGCCGAGCCCGGCCGGTCACATCCCGGACGACAGCGCCCGGCTGATCCTGGTCACCGACGCCTTCCGGGTCGGGGCACTGGCCTACGCTGCGGTCAGCCTCGGTCTGGACTACCAGAAGTACGCCCATCCGCGGCTGGCCTGGCTGGTGCTGGGGGTTCTGGCCGCCTGGACGGTCTGCCTGGTCTGGCTGGGCACCGGCCGCGTCCGCCCGGGCCCGGTGATGATGGCCGACCTGGCCCTGGTCGTCGCCGCGATCATCGCCACCCGCTGGCTGGACGACCCCAGCCGGATCGCCGCCGGGGCGCAGACCCTGCCTGCCTTCTACGCGGCCGCGGCGGTGATCAGCTGGGCGGTGCGCTGGGAATGGCGGGGCGGCCTGGTCGCCGCGACCGCGGTCGCCGCCGGTGGCCTGATCGAAGTGCAGCCGCCGAACAGCCAGACGGTGTCCAACATCGTGCTGCTGCTGCTGGCTGGGCTGATCGTCGGCTACGCCACCGGGCTGCTGCGTACCGGAAGGGCGCAACTGGCGGCCGCAGTGGCGCAGCGGGCCGCCACCGCGGAACGAGAGCGGCTGGCCCGCGACATCCACGACTCGGTGCTGCAGGTGCTCGGTTTCGTGCATCGGGCCGGCGCCGGCCAGCCCGGTCAGGGCGGTGAGCG